>DASQRX010000175.1:0-27220 GCA_035642635.1 Xanthobacteraceae bacterium | reverse complement strand
TTGTATGTTCGCACCCGCTGAAGGGGTTCGCGGGCGATTACGACTTTACTGTCCCCGTGTTGGCCGGCGATCATGTCACCGACGACACCGGCACCGGCTTTGTTCATACCGCGCCGGGACACGGCCGCGAGGACTTTGATGTCTGGACGGCAAATGCCGCAAAGCTCGCCGCGCAAGGCATCAATACTCATATTCCTTACACCGTCGACGCCGACGGGCGCTTCACCGATCAGGCGCCGGGCTTCGCCGGCAAGCGCGTGCTCACCGAAAAAGGCGAGAAGGGCGACGCCAACGACGCAGTGATCAAGGCTCTGGTCGACGCCGGCATGCTGCTCGCGCGCGGCCGGCTCAAGCACCAATATCCGCATTCCTGGCGCTCGAAGAAGCCGGTGATCTTTCGCAATACGCCGCAATGGTTCATTGCGATGGATAAGGACATCGACAAACATAATGACACGCTGCGCCATCGCGCGCTCGCCGCGATCAAGGCGACGCGCTGGGTGCCGGCGGCGGGCGAGAACCGCATCAACGGCATGATCGAGAGCCGCCCCGATTGGGTGATCTCGCGCCAGCGCGCCTGGGGCGTGCCGATCACGGTGTTCATCAAGGAAAAGCCCGACGGGTCCGTCGATATGCTCGATGATCCGGACGTCAATCTGCGCATCGTCGAGGCGTTCGAGGAGGAGGGCGCGGATGCCTGGTACGCGCCCGGCGCGCGCGAGCGCTTTCTCGGCAAGCTCGGCAATGAGGGCTGGCAGAAGGTCGACGACATTCTCGACGTCTGGTTCGACTCCGGCTCGACGCATGCGTTCGTGCTCGAGGACGAACGGCACTTTCCGAGCCTCGCCCACATCAAGCGCAAGGCGGACGGCGGCAACGAAGCGGTGATGTATCTCGAAGGCTCCGACCAGCATCGCGGCTGGTTCCAGTCCTCGCTGCTCGAAAGCTGCGGCACGCGCGGGCGCGCGCCGTTCGACGTCGTGCTCACCCACGGCTTCGTGCTCGACGAGGACGGACGCAAAATGTCGAAATCGCTCGGCAATGTCACGGCACCGCAGGACGTCATCAAACAATCGGGCGCCGATATCCTGCGCATGTGGGTCTGTGCCGCCGATTATGCCGACGACCTGCGCATCGGCGCGGAAATCTTAAAGACGACGGTCGACACCTATCGCAAGCTGCGCAACACGCTGCGCTGGATGCTCGGCAATCTCGCGCATTTCCACGCCAACGATCGCGTCGCGGTCGAGCATATGCCGGAGCTCGAGCGGCTGATGCTGCACCGGCTCGCCGAGCTCGATCCCTTGATCCGCGGCGCTTACGCGGATTTCGACTACAAGCGCATCTTCGCCGCGCTGAACGCGTTCATGACCGTGGATCTGTCGGCGTTTTATTTCGATGTCCGCAAGGACACGCTCTATTGCGATCCCTATTCGTCGGTGACGCGCAAGGCTTGCCTCACCGTGCTCGATCATCTGTTCCGCGCGACGGTATGCTGGCTCGCGCCGATGTTGTGTTTCACCGCGGAAGAAGCCTGGCTCTCCCGCGATCCGCAGGCGCAATCGGTGCATCTCGAGCCGTTCCCGACCATTCCGCCATCCTGGCGCGACGAGGCGCTTGCCGAGAAATGGCGCAAAGTGCGCAATGTGCGCCGCGTCGTCACCGGCGCGCTCGAACTCGAACGCGCCGGCAAGCGCATCGGGTCGTCGCTGGAAGCGCATCCGCTCGTTTACATCGCCGATCCCGAATTGTTTGCAGCGGTCGTCGATGTCGATCTTGCCGAAGTCTGCATCACTTCGGGCGCTGCGCTTGTGGAAGGCGAGGGGCCGGCTGAGGCGTTTCGGCTGCCGGACGTCGCCGGCGTTGCCGTTGTTGCGCAATTGGCGCAAGGCAAGAAATGCGCGCGCTCCTGGAAAATCTCGCCCGCGGTCGGCGAAGATCCGCAATTTCCCGACGTCACGCCGCGCGATGCGCAGGCGCTGCGCGAATGGGAATCAACGCGCGCAGCCGCCGAATAGGGCAGGCAGGGAAAGTAGGTTGGGAGAAAAGTCTTTGTCGGACGCGGCGCAGACTGAAGCCGGCGGTTCATATCTGTGGGGACGCTTTAGCGCGTTCGCGCTGATCGTTGCGGCGCTCACCTGCGCGGCCGATCAGGCGGTGAAGTTTTGGCTGTTGTTCGTCGCGCATCTTGGCGGGTCCTCGGCCATAGCGGTCGGTCCTTTCATCGACATCGTGCTCGCCTGGAACACCGGCATCAGCTACGGCCTGTTTCCGCAAGCGAGCCCGGCTGGCGTATGGGGGCTGTTCGCGTTCAAGGTCGTGGCGGTCGTCTTTCTTTGGGCCTGGCTGACCCGGGCGCAGACGCGGCTCACTGCCGCAGCCCTTGGGCTGATCATCGGCGGCGCCGTCGGTAACGCCATCGACCGGCTGCATTGGCCCGGGGTCATGGATTTCGTGCTGTTCCATATTGATACGGCGAGCTTTACCTTCCGCTGGTACGTGTTCAACATCGCCGATGTGGCCATTGTTGCGGGGGTAGTGGGACTTCTGTATGAATCCTTAAGCGGCCGGGGCGCCGCAAAAGCGCCCTGATCGCGTATATAAAACTCATATCTGGGCTTGTTTTGATTGAGTTTGAAGGGGATTTCCCCAAAAGCTTAAAGGCCGCAGCGGCTCATTTGTCGGCTTAGTGCGCTTGCCGGCTTTTGGCGTGCCGGCAAAGAGCATCGCCAGAGTGCGATGCAGGCAGTTCGGGGTGAGAGCATGCCGCAGGATCGAATAGCGCGCCGGATGAAATTCGCTCGCATTGCGTTTCTTGGCGCAGTCGCGGCGCTCGCTGTGTGCGCCAACCTGTCCGCCGCCCGCGCCGGCGACGATGAGGATTCCAATCTGTCGTTTACAGACAAGTTCTTGCGTACGCTCGGCGTGAAGAATCCCAATGAGACGGAATACGAAATCAACTATAGCGAACGCTCGCCGCTGGTGGTGCCGCCGAACCGCAATTTGCCGCCGCCGGCGGCCTCTGGGGCGCCAGCCGCGAATTGGCCCAAGGACCCGGACATTGCCAAGCGCAAGCAAGCCAAGAACGACGATAAGCCGGTCATCCGTCAGTACGACGCCGCCGCCGAAGCCGATCGGGCGTTGCGCCCTGACGAGCTCAATAGTGTCAGCAGGGACACGCGGACCGTCGCCCCTCCCGGTACGTCTGAGCAAAGCGAGCCGGTCAACCCGCCGAAGAAAAGCATCTTCAGCTTGGACTTCCTGAAGAAAGAAGAATACGCGACCTTTACCGGCGAACCGGCGCGCGCAGCCTTGACCGATCCGCCCCCGGGCTATCTCACGCCGTCGCCAAACCAGCCCTATGGGATTGCGCCGGAGCACAAGGCATACGTTCCGAAGACGCTGGGCGAGCGCGTGGAGCCGGTGCGATAAAGCATGATCCCGAAAAGTGGACGCCGGTTTTCGGAAAAGATCATGCTCAAACAACAAGCATGATCCGGAAAAGCATGCCCCGGACGCGATCCGGGGTGGACGCCGGTTCCGGAAGGCGGATACCGGTCTGCGGGAAAGATCATGCATTAATGCGCTATCCTGGGGCGGAACGATCTTCGATTCGAAATGGCCCTGAGCGGTGAGGGGCTTCGACCTTAAGCGTAACGTTGAACGCAATCGGGCACGCGTCTTGCTTGCGTGAATCCGGCGCTTTGCCCGCGGGAGGAAAAGATTTGACGAAGTTTCTAATGCTCTTCGCTGCGCTCGCGGCTCTTGGCGCGGCTTGTGGCGACACGGCGCGGGCCGCGGCCGGGCCCGAGATAACCGACTTCAAACTGTCCAACGGCCTCGAAGTCGTCGTGGTTCCCGATCATCGCGCTCCGGTCGTCACCCATATGATCTGGTACAAAGTCGGCTCGGCCGACGAGACGCCGGGCAAATCCGGCCTCGCGCATTTTCTCGAACATCTGATGTTCAAGGGCACCGAGAAGCATCCCGGCTCAGCGTTCTCGCAGGACGTCGCCGCGATCGGCGGCCAGGAGAATGCCTTCACCACCAGCGACTATACCGGGTTCTTTCAGCGCGTTCCCCGCGAACACCTCAAGGAGATGATGGCGCTCGAAGCCGACCGCATTACCAATCTGGTGCTCACCGATGACGTGGTGAAGCCCGAGCTCAATGTCGTGCTCGAAGAACAGAATATGCGCGTCGCCAACAATCCGAACGCGCGCCTGAGCGAGCAGGTCGATGCCGCGCTCTATCTCAATCATCCCTATGGCCGGCCGGTGATCGGCTGGCGGCATGAGATCGAAAAGCTGACGCGCGACGACGCGCTCGCGTTTTACAAGCGCTTCTACACGCCGAACAACGCCATCGTCATCATCGCGGGCGACGTCACGCCGGAAGAGGTCAAAGCCGACGCCGAGGATACTTACGGCAAGGTCGCGGTTCGCACCGAGATCGCGCCGCGGCAACGGCCGACCGAGCCGGTCCAGGAAGCGCCGCGCACCGTGACGCTCGCCGATCCGAGAGTCGAGCAGCCGAGCGTGAGCCGCGAATATCTCGTGCCGTCGGAAACCACGGCCAAGCCCGGCGAGAGCGAGGCGCTCGACGTGCTGGCGCATGTGCTCGGCACCGGCGCGAACAGCAGGCTCTATCGCACCTTGGTGGTCGACAAAGGCATGGCGCTCACGGCCGGCGCGATCTATTCCGGCACTGCGCTCGACTACGCCAAGCTTGGCGTTTACGCAGTCCCCAAGCCCGGCGTAACGCTGCATGAGGTCGAGCAGGGCATCGATGCCGTGCTCAACGACGTCATCACCCACGGCGTCACGCCCGACGAACTCGATCGCGCCAAGAACCGCCTGATCGCGGACGCGGTCTACGCCCAAGACAATCAGGCGACCTTGGCGCGCTGGTACGGCTCGGGGCTCGCGACCGGCCAAACCGTCGACATGGTCCGCACCTGGCCCGACCGTATCCGCATGGTGACCGCCGATGCCGTTGCGCAAGCCGCCCGCACCTGGCTCGACCGCCGCCAGTCGGTGACGGGCTATCTTGTCAAAAGCCTGCAGCCCGAGGAGAGCCACTCGTGAATGCCTTTGCATCCGCTGCGTCCCGACCCGCGTTTGCGCGTGTCGTGACGGCCTTTGTGCTGCCGCTCCTGTTCGCCGCATGCGCCGCCCCGGCAGGCGCGACCACGATCGAACGCGTGGTCAGTCCCGGCGGCATCGTGGCGTGGCTCGTTCACGAGCCGGCAGTGCCGATGATCGCGGTCAATTTTGCGTTCGCCGGCGGCGCCGTTCAGGACCCGCCTGGCAAGTCAGGCACCGCGAATTTCGCCGCGTCCTTGCTCGACGAAGGCGCCGGCGATCTCGATTCCAAGGCCTTCGCCGACCGTCTCGAGCGCAAAGCCATCGAGATGAGCTTCAGCGCCGAGCGCGACAGTATCCGCGGCGGACTCCGCACGCTGACGGAAAATCGCGACGAGGCCTTCGACTTGCTGCGGCTCGCTTTGACCGCGCCGCGTTTCGACGCCTCCGATGTTGAACTCAATCGGGCCCAGCTGTTGTCGATCTTGCGGCGGGAGACGACGAGCCCCGGCGATATCGCGAGCCAGCGCTGGTGGCAGACCGCGTTCGAGGGTCATCCCTATGGCCGGCCGGTGAACGGCACGCCGGAATCGTTGCAGGCCATTACCGCCGACGATCTCAAGGCCTATACGCACAAAGTTCTGGCGCGGGCGAACCTGAAAGTCGCGGTGGTCGGCGATATCGACGCCGAGACCCTAAAGCCGATACTTGATCGCGTGTTCGGCGCGCTGCCGGAAAAACCGGATCTCGTCGCGGTCGACAGCGCCATCCCGCAGGGCCTCGGCCGGCGCATCGATGTCTCGCTCGACGTGCCGCAGACCGTGGTCGATTTCGGCGGTCCCGGCATCGCCCGCAAGGATCCCGATTTCATGGCCGCCTATATCATCAATCACATTCTCGGCGGCGGCGCGTCGGACTCCCGCCTCTACCAAGAAGTGCGCGAAAAGCGCGGCCTGGTTTATTCGATCTCCGACAGCCTGGTCTGGCTCGATCATTCCGCGGTCATGATCGGCGGCACCGCGACCCGCGCCGACCGCACCAACGAAACGGTCGATCTCGTGCAGAAGGAAATCCATCGTTTCGCCGAAAGCGGGCCGACGGCGGCCGAGCTCACCGAGGCCAAGAACTATCTCAACAGCTCGTTCGCGCTCAATCTCGATACGTCGAGCAAGATCGCCTCGCTGCTCGTGCAGTTGCAGCTTGACGGCCTCAGTAACGACTACTTCACCAGGCGGCCGGAGATGATCGGCGCGGTGACGCTCGACGACGCCAAGCGGGTGGCCAAGCGGCTCCTCGATAGCGGGCTTCTGGTGACGGTCGTCGGCAAGCCGCAAGGCGTTGCCTCGACCACGCCGACGGCGAACTGAGCGCTCGCAGCGCGTAGCCCGGGTGGCGCGGAGCGCCGGCCGGGGTGTGACTCCCGGATTTCGCTGGCGCTCGATCCGGGCTACGAATCACTCATGATTCCGGTTACCGCAAAAATCGCCATCGACGAGCGCGAGATCGACGAGCAGTTCGTGCGGGCGTCGGGACCCGGCGGGCAGAACGTCAACAAGCTCTCGACCGCGGTGCAGCTTCGCTTCGACGTGCGGCATTCACAGACGCTTCCGCCCGACGTGCGCGCTAGGCTTGAGCGGCTCGCCGGCGCGCGGCTGACGCGCGACGGGGTGCTGGTCATCATCGCCCAGCGCCACCGCACCCAGGGGCGCAACCGCGACGATGCACGCTCACGCCTGATCGATCTGATCCGCCAGGCGGCGATCGCGCCGGTGAAACGGCGGCCGACCAAGCCGACCAAGGCCTCGCGCGAGCGCCGCATCGAGGGCAAGAAACGCCGCTCGGGCATCAAGCGGCTACGCGGTGGCAAACCGTCCTACGACTGACACGCGCGGCCTCAGCGGCTCAAGGCCTGGATCTGGTCCATTTCCAACGCGTAGAGCCCGCCGCCCAGCGCGAGCACGCCCAGCGCTATCATCGCGAGCCCATAAATCATGAGTGGCCTGCTCTTGCGCGCGGGGTCCTTTTCCCGGCGGTAGGCGAGATAGAGAAAGCAGCCGATGACATAAGCCACGGCGCCGAAAGCGGCGAGGATCACGCCGGGCAGATATCGGGCCATTGCAGCCTCCTCAACACGTGCTTGCTCCCCAACAGGGTCTCGGCGGATATCTGCCCCGGATTTCGCCCGCACTCAATCCCGGCTACGGTTGGGCCGAATCGCCCCCATAAGCCTGTCATCATGCCGATCCGCCAACTGTCCGAAGCAACCGTCAACCGCATCGCCGCCGGCGAAGTCGTCGAGCGCCCGGCGAGCGTGGTCAAGGAACTTGTGGAAAACGCACTCGACGCTGGCGCGCGCCGGATCGACATCTTCACCGATGGCGGCGGCCGCCGCTTGATCCGCATCGGCGATGACGGTTCCGGCATGACGCAGGCCGATCTGGCGCTCGCCGTCGAGCGCCATGCCACTTCGAAGCTCGCCGATGACGACCTGGTTTCGATCTGTACGCTCGGCTTCCGCGGCGAGGCGTTGCCCTCGATCAGCGCGGTGGCACGGCTCTCGATCATAACGCGCCACACCGACGAGCCGCATGCCTGGGCGATCGAGGTCGATGCCGGCGCGAAATCGCCAGCGAAGCCGGCGGCGCTCGGAGAGGGCACCCGCGTCGAAGTGCGCGATTTGTTTTACGCAACCCCGGCCCGGCTCAAATTCCTCAAGCTCGACCGCACCGAGGCCGAGGCGGTGCGCGAAGTGGTGCGGCGGCTTGCTATGAGCCGGCCGGATGTCGCCTTCACGCTTGCGGGCGAAGAGCGCGCGCCGATGACCTATGCCGCCACTTTGCCAGGCGCGACAGGCCGGCTGGCGCGGCTCGGCGACGTGCTCGGCGCCGAGTTTCGCGCCAACGCCGTCGAGATCATGGCCGAACGCGAGGGCATCACCATTGCGGGCTTTGCCGCGCTGCCAACGCTGACGCGCGCCAATGCGCTCGGCCAATATCTGTTCGTCAACGGCCGCCCGGTGCGCGACAAGCTTCTGCTTGGCGCGGTGCGTGGCGCTTACGCCGACTATCTGCCGCGCGACCGTCATCCGCGGCTCGCGCTGTTTGTCACGCTGCCACCGCCAGAGGTCGATGTGAATGTGCATCCGGCCAAGGCCGAGGTGCGCTTCCGCAACGCCGGTCTGGTGCGCGCGCTGATCGTGAGCGCGCTCAAGGCGGCGCTCGCGCGCGAAGGCACGCGCGCGGCGTCGACCGGCGGTTCGGCAACCATTGCGGCATTTCGGCCTGCAGTGGCGCCGCAACGCGGCTGGGATTGGCGGCGCTCGCCGGCACGGCCGGGCGATACGCGCCGGCCCTTTGCGCCGCCGCGCGGCGGCGCCTTTGCCGAAGCCGCTCAAGCGGCGTTCGATGTCGGCGGACCCGCCGCCGATTTGCGCACCGGATTTGCCGAGGCCGCCGAAGCTGCGCCTGCGGAACTCCTCGATCATCCGCTTGGCGCGGCGCGCGCCCAGGTCCACGAGACTTATATCGTGGCGCAGACCCGCGATGGCCTCGTCATCGTCGATCAGCACGCGGCGCACGAGCGCATCGTCTACGAGAGGTTAAAAGCTGCGCTCGATCAAAACGGCGTGCCGCGCCAGATCCTGCTCATTCCTGAAATCGTCGAAATGGACGAGGCCGATGTCGAACGGCTCGTCGCGCGCGCCGATGAGCTTGCCGGCTTCGGCCTCGTGCTCGAAGCGTTCGGGCCGGGCGCCGTGGCGCTGCGCGAAACGCCGGCGCTCCTTGGCGAGATCGACGGCGCGGGTCTCCTTCGCGATCTCGCCGAACATATGAGCGAATGGGACGAGACCTTGCCGCTCGAGCGGCGGCTCATGCAGGTCGCCTCGTCGATGGCCTGTCACGGCTCGGTGCGCGCCGGCCGGCGCCTCAAGGCCGAAGAGATGAATGCGCTGCTTCGCGAAATGGAAGGGACGCCCAATTCCGGCCAGTGCAATCATGGCCGCCCAACCTATGTGGAACTAAAACTCACCGATATCGAGCGGTTGTTCGGAAGGCGATAAAGTATGCGAGTGATGCGCGTGTTGTTTGCCACGGCTTTGGCGCTGGTCGCGATCAAGGCCCACGCCGACGATTGGCCGAGCCGCCCGATCACCTTGATCGTGCCGTTTTCCGCCGGCGGCGGCGTTGACCTCAGTGCGCGCATTCAGGCGCAGCGCATGGGCGAATTGCTCGGCCAGCCGATCGTCGTCGAGAATGTGGGCGCAGCGGCGGGCATGGCGGGAAGCGCGCGCGTCGCCAAGGCCGATCCCGACGGCTATACCATGCTGATCGGCAACAGCGGCACCCACGCATATAGCCAATCGCTCTACAAGGCGCTGCTCTATAATGCCGTGACCGACTTCGCGCCGGTCGGGCTCGCCTCGGAATCCCCGCGCATCCTGATCGCGCGCAAGGATCTGCCGGCGGCCAATCTCCAAGACTTCATCGCTTATGTGAAGGCCAACCAAAGCACGATGCAGTTCGGCTCGGCCGGCGTCGGCTCGGGCACGCATCTGCCGTGCGTTCTCCTCAACATGGCGATGGGGGTCAACGTCACCCACGTGCCTTATCGCGGTGAGGGGCCGGCGCAGCAAGATCTGATCGGCGGCCGCATCGACTATATGTGCTCGACGATCCAGACCGGCGCCGCCTTGGCCAAAGAAGGCACCGTCAAAGGCCTCGCCGTGATGTCGGCGCACCGGGTGAAGATCATTCCTGATCTGCCGACCACCGGCGAGCGGGGCCTGCCCGGCGTCGAGGCGAGCGTGTGGAACGCCTTCTTCCTGCCGCGCGGGACGCCGCAGCCGATCGTGCAGAAGCTCAACAAGGCGATGAGCGATACGCTCGACGATCCGGCGGTGAAGGGCCACCTGGAAAGTCTCGGCCTTGAAATCGCGGCCCCTGAGCGCCGCACCCCGGATTATCTCGCCAAATTCGTCGCCGACGAAGTGGCGCGCTGGGCGAAGGTGGTGCACGCCGCCGGCATCAGCGCGGATTAGGGCGCGGACTCATCAATCGTGTTGGTGAGCGGCCGCCAACTCATCTCCGCGTCGCATCCTAATCGAGCTTGTTCGTGAGTGGCTGCTACCGCGCGAATGCAGCGGCGACGCGCAGTCCCGCTCTGCCCAGGCGGTGATGCGGCCAGAGTACAAGATTGATATTCGGCGCGAGGACCGGGGCGGCCGCTGGCTTTACGATCCTGTTGGGTTCGTGCAGGTGCTCTCCAAAAGGAAGACGCCGGTTTATCGGCTGCCGTCGCCGGGGGCCTTTAACAAGCTGCTCGGGATAGATTGACGCAGCAACATAAGCAAACATCGATTTGCGCAGACCAAACTAGCGCACGGCCTGCGAGGCGCCGCTCTTTCCCGCGACCATGGCAAGCGTTATAGTTAGCGGCATAAAATCGCTGGGAGGAAGACCATGGTAGATCGATCATCACATCCGATTCTTTCGCATGCCGACGGTGTCGCGGCTGGGCTGGCCGACATAGTGCTGCTCGTGGGGCGCGTGGCGATCGCCGCGCTATTTTTGATGACGGTATGGGGCGGAGGGCCGAGCGCCGACTATCTCAAATCCCTCAATTATCCGGCCCCCGACGCCATGAGCCTGCTCGCCCACGTGGTCGAATGGATCGTCGTCGTCATGCTGGTCCTCGGCGTCGGCACGCGCTACGGCGCTTTGCTTGGCTTTGTCTTCGTGGTGATCGCCTTCGCGACGGCGCATCTTTACTGGCAATATCCGCAGGCCGCGCAAAACTTGCAATTCGCCTTGCTCAGCAAGGACATTGCCATTGCGGGCGGGCTTCTGGTTCTGTTCGTGACCGGTGCAGGCCGCTTCAGCGTCGACGAAAAGCTCAAGAGTTGATGCGCAACTGAGCGGCGGTGCGTCGTCCACGCCCTAATTCGGCCGCAGGATGACAAACTCCGTATCGTCATAGATGCGGCGTTCGAGTTCGAAAAAACCTTCTGGCGCGGTGAAGGCGAACTTCGTCGCCTCTTCAACGACGATCAGCGCATCGGCAGTGAACCAGCCGCCGGCGCGCGCCGAGGCGAGCGCCTG
This sequence comes from Xanthobacteraceae bacterium, assembly GCA_035642635.1. Taxonomy (GTDB): domain Bacteria; phylum Pseudomonadota; class Alphaproteobacteria; order Rhizobiales; family Xanthobacteraceae; genus BOG-931. Next base: position 16,038 of record DASQRX010000175.1, on the reverse strand, counting down.
TTCGGCGAGATTTTTTTCGTAGGGCGGGTCGAGAAAGGCGAGCCCGAACGGCTCAAGCGGCGCCACCGGCCCGAGCTTGGTCGCGTCGCGGCGGAAGATTTTGGTGATGCCGCCGAGCCCGAGCGTCGTGGTATTTTCGCGCAAGAGCGCACGCGCTTCCGCGCCGTCATCGACCAACAACGCGAACTGTGCGCCGCGCGACAGCGCTTCGATGCCGAGCGCGCCGGTGCCGGCGAAAAGATCAAGCACGCGCGCGCCGGTGACCGGATCGCCATAAGCGTGCGACAGGATATTGAACAGCGACTCGCGCAGCCGGTCGGCGGTCGGCCTTATGGATTGCGATTTTGGGCCGGCGAGCGTTCGACCGCGCAACCTGCCACCGACGACGCGCATCAGAGCATGATCCCGAAAAAGCCTGCCCTCGGACTTGATCCGATGGGTGGGTACCGGTCTTCGGATAAGATCATGCTCCACTCAATATCGTCGGCCTTTGGGCGTGCGTGGACGCGCCCCTCCCGCGCGATCCGGCGCCCGGCGGCGGCCAGAGTCCTTGGGATGCTTGCCCTTACGCTCGCCAGCCCGCGTGTTTGGATGCCCGCCGCTGCGTTCACCGCCGCGTTCACCGAAACGTCCGCGCCCTGGAGACTCTTGGCGCGGCGCTTCCCCGGCGGGCGGCTCGCTGTAGCGCTCGACGGGCACGCGCCGGCCTTTGCGGTCGGTCAGTGCATCCGCCCGCAGCTTGCCGGTCGGTTGCGTGCGGGATTCGCCCGAGCGCGCGCCGCGAAACTCCCGATGCAGCTTTTTGGCCGGGCGCTCGTCATCGCGCGCGCGCCAAGCATGTTCGGCGCCTTTGCTTCTGCGTTTTTGTTTGGGGCGCTCATTGGCCAACTTTTCGCTCGGCTTTTTTGACCATGGCGTGACGCGCGGCCTGTCGCCGCGGTGCGGCTCAAGTCGCCGCGGCGCGTCGGCTTCGGCACGCGCGATGACCGGCGCGGACAAATCCAAATCGGCCTGGGCGACCAGCTTGTCACCGAGCTGCTCGCGCAGCACGCGGGTTTTTACTTCTTCGACCGCGCCTTCCTCGAGCTCGGCCAGCTGAAACGGTCCGAACGAGACGCGAATCAGCCGCGTCACTTCAAGGTCGAGATGCGCCAGGATGGTGCGCACTTCGCGATTCTTGCCCTCGCGGATGGCAAAGGTGAGCCAGAGATTGGAGCCTTGCGTGCGCTCGAGCGTGGCGTCGATCGCGCCATAATGAATGCCGCTGATGGTGACGCCGCCGCGCAAGGCGTCGAGCCGGTCCTGCGTGATCGCGCCGTGCGCGCGCACGCGGTAGCGCCGCAGCCAGCCGGTCGCCGGCAGTTCGAGCACGCGCGCCAACGCGCCGTCATTGGTGAGGAGCAGGAGCCCTTCGGTATTGTAATCGAGCCGGCCGATGCTGATCAGGCGGGGCAGATTCTTGGGCAGCTTCTGAAAGATGGTCGGCCGGCCCTGCGGATCGGCATGCGTGGTGATGAGGCCGCGCGGCTTGTGATAGAGGAACAGCCGCGTGCGCTCGCGCTCCGGCAGCGGTTCGCCATCGACGCTGACGCGGTCGCGATCGGTGACGTTGCGCGCCGCCGAGCGGATCACCTCGCCGTTGACCGCGACCCGGCCGGCGACGATCCAGTCCTCCGCCTCGCGACGCGAGGCGAGCCCGGCGCGGGCAATCACCTTGGCGATCCGCTCGCCAGGTTTGTGCTGGTCGCTGTTGCCGTCCATAGTTCGTTCCTCGATGACGGCTGATAGCAGAGTGGGCGACAGGGGACCAACTGATCTTTCATGGCATCGTTCATGGACAAGGCTTCTTTTATGGATATGGCAATCGAGGAAGCCCGCGCCGCCGGCCAGCGTGGCGAAGTGCCGGTCGGCTGTGTGATCGTGCGCGCCGGCGAAGTCATCGCGCGGGCCGGGAACCGCACGCTTGCCGACCGCGATCCGACCGCGCATGCCGAACTGATCGCGATCCGGCAAGCTGCCGCCGCGCTCAGCACTGAACGCCTCGACGGCTGCGACCTCTATGTCACGCTCGAACCCTGCGCCATGTGCGCCGGCGCCGTGTCGTTTGCCCGCATCCGCAGGCTGTATTACGGCGCCGCCGACCCCAAGGGCGGCGCGGTGGACAATGGCGTGCAGTTCTTTGCCGCGCCGACCTGCCATCACCGGCCGGAAGTCTATGGCGGATTGGGTGAAGCCCAAGCATCCGTCTTGCTCAAGGATTTCTTCAAGGAGCGGCGTTGAGCAGTTCGCCGAGCTTGTCCTTGATCTCGTCTTTGACCGCTTCGGCGGCGCGGATGATGGCGCTCGCCTGCAAAAAGCCGAGCGTGCGAAAAATGCTGACATTGGGGCGGATCACGAGATCGGGCGCCGCGTGGGCGAGCTTCGCCGCGATGATAGCGCCGCCCATCACTAGCGCCGTGGCGTAGAGGGCCTCCCACGAGTTCGGGATGTCGACGCGATCGTCCTCGGGGATGCCATGAACGTCGACAGCGACAACGCGGTCGGCGCGGCCTGCGAGTTTGTCGAACGGCATCGGATTGGTGGCACCGCCATCGATGAGGACGCGGCCGTCGATGACCACCGGGCGGAACAGGCCCGGTATGGCGATCGACGCCGCCAGCGCGGGGCGGAGCGGACCGGACGTGATCGGCGTTTCGCTCCGCCGATGCAGGTCGGTCGCCATCGCGATCAACGGGATTTTGAGCGCGGAAAAATCGTCGGGCACTTGGCCCGGCAGAAATTGTTCGCAAAATTTCTCGGCGTCCATCTGCGTCGCTTGGCTTAAGCGCCCGGACAACAGATCGGCAAATTTGCCGGCGCGCGTCGTCATCAGGCGGCGCCGCGTATTGCTCCAATCATGGGCGAAGGCGATGACGTGGTGGCGGATCTCCTTGCCGCTCATGCCCGCGGCGTATGACGCGCCGATCAGCGACCCTATCGAGGTGCCGGCGATCGCGACGGGCTTGATGCCCATGTCGTCGAGCGCTTCGATCGCGGCGATATGCGCAAGGCCGCGCGCGCCGCCGCCGCCTAGCGCCAGGGCAAAGGTTTTCATCCAAGCGCACTCACAACAGCGGACTCACAACCGCGATCTCACGAATTGGCCTCACGCATGAATTCGAAACCCTTGGCGGCGAGCGGTCGCACCAGTTCGGCCTTGGCGGCGGCGAAGACGCTGGTCGCGGTGCCGTCGCGTACGCGCCCGGCGATGCCCTGCATGATCGCGGCGAGGCGAAAAAAATTGTAGGCGAAATAGACCGGCAGATGCGGCCGTGGATCGAGCCCGGTGCGCGCCAAATAGGCTTCGACATAAGCTTGCTGCGACGGAATGCCGAGCGCTGCGAGATCGAAGCCGACGAGCGAGCCGGTTCCGGCCTCCGAATGCGGCATGTGCCAGGCCATCAGATGATAGGAGAAATCCGCCAGCGGATCGCCGAGCGTCGACAGCTCCCAGTCGAGCACGGCGGCGATCTTAGGCTCGTCCGGCGCGAGGATCATATTGTCGAGCCTATAGTCGCCATGCACCAGGCGCGACGACCGCGGCGGCGGCAGATGTGCCGGCAGCCAGGCGATCAGCTTCTCCATCTCCTCGATCTCCTGCGTCTCCGATGCGCGGTATTGCTTCGACCAGCGCTCGACCTGCCGCGCCACATAATTCTCGCCGCGGCCATAGTCGCCAAGCCCGACGGCTGCCGGACCGTAGCTGTGCAGCCGCGCCAGCGTTGCGTTCATGGCGTCGTAAACCCGCGCCCGTTCGGCCGGATTGGACTGAGGCATCTGCGGTTCCCAGAACACGCGGCCCTCGACATGGGCCATGACAAAGAAAGCCGTGCCGATGACGGCGTCGTCGGCGCAATAAAGAACCGGCTCGGCCACTGGGAATCCTTGGCCGTGAATGGCGCTAATCACACGAAACTCGCGGTCCACGGCATGCGCCGACGGCAACAGTTTGCCGGGCGGCTTGCGCCGCAGCACATAACGCCGCAGCGGCGTTTCGACGAGATAAGTCGGGTTGGACTGGCCGCCCTTGAACTGGCTTACGATGGCCGGCCCGGCGAATCCCGGCACCTGTTCGTGCAAATAGGCTTCGAGCCGCGCGACATCGAAACGCAGCCGCTCGGCGACTTCGCGCGTGCCGGAGAACGCGTTCTGGCGATCGCTTACCGTCATTGCGCGGGAGTCTAGAGCATGCTGGAGCGAAATCTAGCCGCGGAAAAACTCGAGCAGCGCCTGCGCTGTGGCGGTGGGATTTTCTTCCGGCAGATAATGCCCGCTCTCGATCGGAAAGCCGCGCAAATCCGGCGCCCAGTCGCGCCAGCAGGCAAGCGGATCGAGCTCGGCATTCGCCGGCAGGCCGCCTGAGCCCCACAATGCGAGCACCGGACAGCCGATTGTCTTCCCCGCGGCGCGATCGGCCTCGTCATGCGCGAGATCGGTGGTGCGCCCGGCGCGGTAATCCTCGCACATGGCGTGGATATGCAGCGGATCCTCGTAAGCCGCGTGGTAGTGCGCCAGCGCCCGCGGATCGAAAATCGGCGTGGTCTTCGCCTTGACGCCCGCTCGCGCGCGCGCATCGAAGAAGAATGCGGGATCGTGACCGATCAGCGTTTCGGGAAACGGCGGGGGCAGCGCCAGGAACATCCAGTGCCAGGCCCGCGAGGCGAGCGCTGCGTTCATGCGGTGCCACATGTCCCAGGTGGTGACGATGTCGAGCACGGCGAGCTGTTCGAGCCGTCCTGGATGATCGAGCGCGAGACGATAACCGACGCGCGCACCGCGATCGTGGCCGCCGAGGCGAAAGCGCGCGAAGCCGAGCTCGTCCATCACTTCGATCATGGCGGCGGCCATGGCGCGTTTGGTGTAGGGCGCGTGCGCATCGTCCGCCTCCGGCACCGCCGACCAGCCGTAGCCGGGCAGGTCGGCGAGCACCAAAGTGAAATGCGGCGAGAGCAGCGGTGCCACCCGATGCCACATCACGTTGCTTTGCGGATGGCCGTGCAGCAACAGAAGCGGTGGCTTGCCGGCGTCGCCGACGCGGGCAAAAACTCTTCCCGCCGAAGTGTCGATGAAACGCGAGCCATAGCCAGGATAAAGGTCGGCGAGATCGGGCATCACATCTTCTCCCGTTCGACCGCTCGCCAGCCAATATCGTGCCGGCAGAAGCCTTCGGGCCAGCGGATGCGCGAGACGGCCTCGTAAGCGCGCGCTTGCGCTTCGAGCACCGTCTTGCCGATGGCGGAGACATCGAGCACGCGGCCGCCATTGGCGAGGATTTTTCCGCGCTCGGCTTTGGTGCCGGCGTGAAAAATTTCCACGCCTTCGACTTTGCCCGCGGCGTCGAGACCTTCGATCACAGTGCCGCGCGCGTAGGCGCCCGGATAGCCCTTGGCGGCCATCACCACGGTGAGCGCAGGCTCGTCGTACCAGCGCAGATCGAACGATTTGAGCATGCCGTCGCGCGACGCCAACAGCGCCGGCACCAGATCGGATTTCAGCCGCAGCATCAGCACTTGCGTCTCGGGATCGCCGAAGCGGGCGTTGTATTCGACGAGCTTTGGTCCGTCGGCGGTGATCATCAGTCCGGCATAGAGCACGCCCTTGTAGGGGCAGCCCATCGCCTGCATCGCCTTCAGCGTCGGTTCGACGATCGCGCGCATGACGCGGGCACTCATCGCCTCGTCGATATTCGGCGCCGGCGAATAGGCGCCCATGCCGCCGGTATTCGGTCCCTTGTCGCCGTCGTAAGCGCGTTTGTGATCCTGCGCCGTGGTGAGCGCGATCGCGGTCGCACCGTCGCACAGCGCGAAGAACGAGGCTTCCTCGCCGTCGAGGAACTCTTCGATCACGATCTCGCCGCCCGCGTCGCCGAGTCCGCCGCCGAGCATCATGTCGACGGCGCTCTCGGCTTCGGCGAGGTCTTGCGCCACAACCACGCCTTTGCCGGCGGCGAGCCCGTCGGCCTTGATGACGATCGGCGTGCCGTGCGCGCGCAGATAGGCCTTGGCCGGCGCCATCGCGGTGAAGCGTTCGTAGGCCGCGGTCGGGATGCCGTTTTTTCGGCTTAGATCCTTGGTGAAACCCTTGGAGCCTTCGAGCCGCGCCGCGGCCCGGCTCGGCCCGAAGGCTTTGATGCCTGAGGCCTCAAGATCGTCGACGATGCCGGCGCAGAGCGGCGCCTCCGGTCCGACGATCACGAAATCGATTCGGTTACTGCGGCAGAATGCGATCACTGCCGCATGGTCGGCGAGGTCGAGCGCGACGCAGGTGGCCTCGCGCGCGATACCGGCATTGCCGGGCGCGCAATAGAGCTTCTCGGTTAGCGGGCTTGCCGCGATCTTCCAGGCCAGCGCGTGTTCGCGGCCGCCGGCGCCAAGAATGAGGATGTTCATCGGGTGTCCAACCGCTGCCCAACCGCTGCTGACGTGGGTTAGCGGGCAGGGGCGGGAAGGACAAGGGTGCGCGGACTTTGTTCCACGGGGATTCGGGCCTCCCGGTGTTTTCCGTGCGGCGGCAGGGTCATATACAGTGCCGCATGACCCGCAGCAGAATCACCGCCGAAATCGACGCCGAAACCGGCGCGCCGCTGGCCAATGTCCCCGAATGGTCGGTGTCCGAACTCTCCTCGGCGCTGAAAAAGACCGTCGAGGACGCCTATGGCTATGTCCGAGTGCGCGGCGAGATTTCGGGTTATCGCGGCCCGTCCCCCTCCGGCCACGTCTATTTCCGCCTCAAGGACGACAAGGCGGTGCTGGAATCGGTGATCTGGAAGACCAGTTTTGGCCGCATGCGCATCAAGCCCGAAGAAGGGCTCGACGTCATCGTCTCCGGCCGGCTGACGACCTTCGCGGGTTCCTCGAAATACCAGATCGTCATCGACATGCTCGAGCCCGCCGGCGCCGGCGCGCTGATGGCGCTCCTTGAAGAGCGCAAGAAGAAGCTCGCGGCCGAGGGCCTGTTCGATGAGGCGCGCAAGCAGCTTTTGCCGTTCCTGCCCGAGGTGATCGGCGTCGTGACCTCGCCGACCGGCGCCGTCATTCGTGACATTCTGCATCGGCTCGCCGACCGCTTTCCGCGCCACGTTTTGGTCTGGCCGGTGAAAGTGCAGGGCGAAAACTCGGCCGCCGAAGTCGCCGCCGCCATCGAAGGCTTCAACGCGCTGCCTGAGCGCGCGGCGGGGCTTTTGCCGCGGCGGCCCGATCTCATCATCGTCGCGCGCGGCGGCGGTTCGCTCGAAGATCTGTGGTCGTTCAACGAGGAGATCGTGGTCCGCGCCGTGGCCGCAAGCTTCATTCCGCTGATCTCGGCGGTCGGCCACGAGACCGACGTGACCTTGATCGATTTCGCCTCCGACAAGCGCGCGCCGACGCCCACTGCCGCCGCCGAAATGGCGGTGCCGGTGCGAGCCGATCTGTTGCTCAATGTCGATTCCTTTGCGCGGCGCGCGCTCGCCTGCTGGCGGCGCTGTCAGGAGGCGCGGTGGAGCGAGTTGCGTTCGGCGACGCGCGCGCTGCCGAATGCCGACGAGGTGCTCGCGGTGCCGCGGCAGCGCCTCGATCAGGCCTCCTCGCGGCTGAGCCGGGCGCTCCATGCCAATGCGCAGATCCATCGCGTCGATTTTTCGCGGATCGGCGGCCGGCTGAGCCCGCAATTGCTGCGCACCAATATCGAGCGCCGGCGCGAACGTTATGGCGGCCTGACGGTGCGGCTGCGCGTCGGCATGGCGGCGAATATTCAAGTCCATCACGCCCGCATCGCGCGTGAACGCGAGCGCGTCACGGCTTTCGGTGAACGGGCGCGGCGCGCGGTTCGTCAATCCATCGCGGTGCGGCAGGCGCGCGCCGAGCGTGGCGCGCAATTGCTGGCCGCATTCTCTTATCGCGGCGTTCTGGCGCGTGGTTTTGCGCTGGTGCGCGACGCAGCCGGCCGGCCGCTACATACTGCGGCCGCAGTCGGCGCCGGCATGCCGATCGAGATCGAATTCGCCGATGGCCGCGTCGGGGCCCGCGCCGAAGGCGTGGCATTGGGCGGTGCGCCATCACCCGATAAGCCGTCTGGCCCGGCAGCCAAGCTGCGCCCGCGCAGCGGCGGTTCCGGGCAAGGCAATTTGTTCTAGACGAGTCTGGCTTGAGATCGCGCCTAACGCGCCAGCCATTGCGGCACGCGCTTTTGCGCGTCGGCGCGCGCGGCCGGATTGGTGCCGCTATGGGCGCGGCCGGACGGATCGGCCGTATTGACGAGGCCGGTGCGCAACCGGATCGGGGAATTGGCCCAGTCGAATTCGTGGTGCGCTCCCGGATAGACGACGATCTGAACGCGTGCAGTGCGATCATGCGCGCCTGAGACCATCTGCTGACACACCGCGGCCGGCGTCCAATCGTCGGCGCTGCCGACCAAGATGAGGGTTGGAACGCGCGCGCTCCAGGCGGTTTCACGCAACTTGCGGCAACTCGGATAGAACGTCACCGCCGAGCGGAAATCGGTGCTGCCGTCGCGCGGTGCCGTCGTCGGCCGCACCGCCCACAAGGCGGCGACGCCGCCGTTCGACCAGCCGAGCAGCGAGACACGATCGGGCTTCACGTAGTTTTGCGCCTGCAGCCAGCGCCGCGCCGCATTGGCATCGGCGACGCGCTCGCGCGACGCATGCACCTTGCGGTTCTGCTCGCGGCATTGCGGGCCGATACCGCGGGAGCCAAAGGAATCGGGAAACAAGACGACAAAACCGTTGGCCACGAGCAGCCGCGCCCATTCGACATAGCGCCGCGTCGCGGTGAGGGGACGATGGTGGACGAGGCCGCTGCAATCGTGCAGCGCCACCACGGCCGGGAACGGGCCGGTGCCTTCGGGCCGGTACAGCGACGCATGCAGCGTCAGATCGCCGTCCGGGATGTCGACATGGTCCGGCGCCGCGGCAAGAGCGTTCGCGCCAGCGAGAGCGGCGGCAAGGGCCGTGCCGAGAATGAAGCGAAGCGTCTTGAAGGCCATAGGTGTCGGGGTCTGTGCCAAACTCGGTACCGAATTCATGTAACGCCCAAAAATAACGGTCCAAGAACAACGCCCAAGAACAACGCCCAAGAAGCGCCCCAGACATATACTACCGCACTGGCCGCAACCAACTGCCGAGCTTGGGTAAAGTGGCTTTCGTCTTGGCTGCGGAGTGATTATGTTGCGGTTTCGTGACCGTTTCGCAGCCATTTTTCGCGCCAGAACGTCTTAAGCCGCCGGAGGTATATTTGCTCAATCGCACCGATCGTCCGCAGCCGATGCCCGGCGAGGCCGAAATCAAATATCTCGATGGCGATTTCCGTATCGTGCGGCCGGGCGCGTTCGTGCGCTGCGCCGTGTCCGGTGTACCGATCCCGCTCGAGGAACTGCGCTATTGGAGCGTCGATTTCCAGGAAGCCTATGCGACGCCCGAGGCGGTGCTGCAGCGCCAAGGTTCCGGTTACAAGAAGTAGTCGGGCGACAAGAGATCGTTCAGCCGCGCTTTAAGGCGTTGAGCACCAGTTGCCGAAACTGCTCCTGCTCGTCCACCACAAACCGTACCGGCAGCGCGCTTGAATGACTTGCGAGCTCGGCAAGCTCCGGATCGCCGCCAAGCCGCATCAGATCTTTTTCGGTGGTAACCAGCATCAGGTTTGCGGCGCGCGTCCGCGCTAAGAGATCCCGCGCTTGCGCCGCCGTGAAGCGGTGATGGTCGTCAAAGCCGACACGCTCGGCGATCGTGATGCCTGACTCTGACAAGGTCGCGAAAAACTTGTCCGGATTGCCGATGCCGGCAAAGGCCAGCACTTTGCGCCGGCCTATGGCGGCGACAACGCTGCGGTCGGGTTCGAGCCGGGCATGGAAGATCGCGATACCGCGCTGTTCGGCGTGTTTCCGGATTTCGGCTGCGCCCTCCGCCGGCCCGACCAGAACCAGCGCCTGCGCATGATCGAGCTGGATGCCAAGCGGCGCCCGCAGCGGGCCTGCCGGAATGACTCGGCCATTGCCGATGCCGCGGCGGCCATCGACGACAACCACGGTGAGATTTTTGGCGAGCGCGGGATTTTGCAATCCGTCGTCCATCACGATGACGCTCGCGCCGGCGAATTGCGCAAACTGCGCGCCGGCGCGGCGATCGCGCGCGACGATGGTCGGCGCCAGCCGCGCCAGCAACAGCGGCTCGTCGCCGACATCGGCTGAGTGATGGACCGCGGGATTGACGCGGAGCGGACCCTTGAGCAGCCCGCCATAGCCGCGGGTGAGAAAGAACGGCCGTTCGTGCGCCGCATGAAGAAGCTGCCCCACCGTGAGCGCCGCCGGCGTCTTGCCGGCGCCGCCGACGGTGAGATTGCCCAGACAAATGACCGGCACGCCCGAGCTGCGGCCGCGCAAGCTCAGACGCGCGGCCGCGACCGCGCCGTAGATCGCCGCAAGTGGCTGCAGCAGAAGCCCCGTGCCGGGCTGCCACCAGAACGCGGGCTCGCGCATCACATGATCCTAAAAGACCAAAGTAGAATCTTAAAAGCCCAACCCGAGATATGTCCGAGTCTAGGACGCCCGCTGCTCTAAGCGAAGCTGCATCAGATAGGGATCGAGCGCGGCAAGCGTGCGTTGCAGCCCGCCGCCGAGTTGCGTCACGGTTCTGGCGGCGGCCTCGGCCACCGTCTTACGTGCCTCCGCGTCGGCAAGCCAGGCGCCGAGCCGGTCGGTGAGGGCCTCCTCGTCCTTGACGAGTTCGGCGCCGCGGCTTTCGTCGAGCGTTGCGTAAATCTCGGCGAAATTCCATACATGCGGACCATGCAGCACGGCTGCTCCGAGCCGGATCGCCTCGATCGGATTCTGGCCGCCGTGCTCGGCGAGCGAGCCGCCCATGAACACAATCGGCGCCAGCCGGTAGAACAGGCCAAGCTCGCCCAACGTGTCGGCGACATAGATGCCGATATCCGGCGTCGGCTGCGCGCGCTGTGAACGTAGCGCTACCGTCTGGCCGGCGACTTCGGCGATATCGGCGATGCTTTGACCGCGCACCGGGTGCCGCGGCGCAATCACCGTCAAGAGTGTCGGAAATTTCGCGCGCAAGCGCCGGTGTGCGGTGATGACGGCGGTGTCCTCGCCCGGATGGGTCGAGGCCGCGACAATGACCGGGCGGCTGCCGATGATCTCGCGCGTGCGCTTGAGCACCGCCTCGTCGGCCGACGGCGGCGGCACGTCGAGCTTGAGATTGCCGGTCGAAATCACGCGCGGCGCGCCAAGCTCGGCATAGCGTTGCGCGTCGGCTGCCGATTGCGTCAGGCACAGATCGAAACGTCCAAGCAGCGCGCCGATCACGCCGCGCACGCGCTGCCAGCGGCCGAACGAGCGTTGCGACAGGCGGCCGTTGATGACGATCATGGGAATTCTGCGTTCGGCGCAAGATAAAATCAGATTGGGCCAGAGATCGGATTCGACGAATAGCGCCAGGCCCGGCTGCCAATGCTCAAGGAAGCGCGCGACGAAGCGCGGCGCATCGAGCGGAATGAATTGATGGATGGCGCCGTCGGGCAGGCGCTGCTCGGCGAGCGCCGCCGAAGTCACGGTCCCCGACGTCACCAGAACGGCAAAGTCCTGGGCGCGCAAATGCTCGATCAGCGGCACTGCCGCCAGCATTTCACCGACGCTTGCGCCATGCACCCAGATCAGCGGACCCGGCGGCCGTTCAAGGCTCGGTTCGCCGCGCCGTTCGGGCAGACGCTCGGCATGTTCCTTGCCGCGTTTGAGACGCCGCGCCAGCACTTGCGGCGCCATCGGCGAGCCGGCAACCGACGCAAACTGATAAAGACGCAACGCCAGCGGCAGACGTTTGGCCAAACTCATTCCTCCCGACGCCATTCTTCAACTTGTCGATCGGCGACAGCGCCTTCGCGACGGATAAACACTGTCATCGATTAGGAATTCCTGGTGATAGTTCGTGAATTCGTCGGTGTCGGCATTGTCCGCGAACGGCGGGTGGGAAGCAATGCGCAGGCATATTGTGCAAGGCCAGTTGCACGGTCTCAGGCGTTCCTCTGAGGTGGATCGACTATCTCATAGGCCCGGCGCGTCGCCGCATTAAGCCGCTCCTCGAGCAATTGGCGCGCCGCCTCGAGCGCTGCGTCATCGGCATCGCGCGGAACGGTCAGAGGTTCCGCCGCCACGCCGGCGCCGCGGCCGAACGGCAGATTGAACGTGGTGCGATCCCAGTTGTTGAGCACGTAGCGGCGGCTGGTGGCGATCGCGCTTGGATAGATCGACCGGCCGGACGCCTGCGCGAGCTTGATAATGCCCATCCCGGCAACGCGCGCTACTTTCGGCACGTCGGCCGACAGCGCGATCGAACTGCCTTCGGCAAGCGAGTCCAGCATCAACTGAAATGCGGCGACGCCGGCCTTGTGCACGAAGCTGCCGCCGTGATTGCCTGAGCCGCGGATGGCGCCGATGCCGAGCCGTTGTGCGGCGATGGCATTGACCTCGCCGTCGTGATGCCGCGACACCAGCATATTAACGCGGTGAGTGGATTGCCGCCCCACCGGCGCGAGCAAATGCTGCCCGTGCCAGAAGGCGAGAATAATCGGCATGTCCGCTTCGCCGCGCGCGTAGATATCGGCTGGCTCGAGCGTGAAACGGGTGGTCATCCCGACGAAGCGCAGATATTCGGCGGCGACCACCCCGATGGCCACCTTAGCCCAATGCTGCCGTCCGATTCGACGCCATACCACCCGCATCCGTCGTCTCAGGGCTTATGCTTTGGAGGCTCGGGCTCGAGCAAGCGATGCATATGCACGATGAAATATCGCATCTGCGCATTGTCGACGCTGCCTTGCGCTTTCGCCTTCCAGGCCACATAAGCCGTGGCGTAGTTCGGATAGACGCCGACGACGTCGAGCTTGTCGAGATCCTTGAACTCGGTGTTGGAGACGCTGTCGAGTTCGCCGCCGAAGACAAGGTGAAGTAACTGCTTTCCGGGTTGGGTATCTGGCATGATGTTTGGTCCGCGCTCAATCCGCGATGTTACGATGACGCAAGGCGTCCATCCCCGAGGAGTTTGATGAGCGCCGCGTGCCTGTCCCGGCCGGCCGCGACGAGCATCCCATGCCGCGGCACGGGACGATTATAAGTCACTGTCCCGCCCCCAACGGGTGTCAGTGTACCGCCCGCTTCGTGCACCAAAAGATCGGCTGCTGCAAGGTCCCAATCGTGGCTGTCGCCGCCCGCAATGGCGGCGTCGAAAACGCCTTGGGCGACGCGGGTCAGCCGCAGCGCCAGCGAGTGCACCCGCGGCATGGCGGCAAACGGCGGCGCGAAAGTCTTAAGCCGATCAATAAGCTTTCTGGGGCCGGCGATTCGCGCGTCTTTGACGTCGGTTCCACGGCTCGCCGCGATCGGCGCGCCGTTGAGTGTCGCGCCGCCGCCGGCGCGCGCCACAAAGAACTCGTCGAGCGCGGGCGCGTAGAGACAGGCGACGATTGGCCGGCCGTTCTCGACCAGCGCCGCGGATACCGCCCAGTCCGCCAGCCCGCCGATATAGGCGCGGGTGCCGTCGATCGGATCGACGATCCAGACCAAACGCGCGTCAAGCCGCGCCGGATCGTCGACGCTCTCTTCCGACAGCCAGGCGATCCGGGGATTGTCTGGCGTCAGCCGTTCGCGCAACAGATTGTCGGCGGCGATATCGGCTTCGCTGACCGGCGACAGTGCCGGGCCCTTGGTCCAGGTCTTGACCGGCTTGCCGAACATCGACAACGCCAACTGACCGGCCTCGCGGACGGCGGCGGCAAGTTGCGCGGCGCGGCGCGCCAGATCGACGCCCGCGTCACTGTCTCGCAGTTCGACCTCAGTGGCCGGCAACAGTCAGGCCCTCCACGCGCAAGGTCGGTGCATTGGTGCCGTAGCGGAATACAAGATCGTTCGCCGGCGTCAGGCCCATGAACATCTCGCTGAGATGCCCGGCGATGGTGACCTCGCTCACCGGATAGGTGCGTTCGCCGTTTTCGATCCAGAAGCCCGACGCGCCGCGGCTGTAATCGCCGGTCACCAGATTGACGCCCATGCCGATCAGGTCGGTGACATAGAAGCCGTCCTTGATCTCGGCGATCAGCTGTTCCGGGCTTTTTGTGCCGGGCTCGAGATGAAGGTTGCTGGGGCTCGGATAGGGCACCGACGAAACGCCGCGCTGGGCGTGGCCGGTGGTTGTCAGATCGAGCTCGCGCGCGGTCGCGCTGTCGAGGATCCAGGTCTTGAGCACGCCCTTCTCGACAATTTTGATTTTGCGTGTGGCGACGCCTTCGGCGTCGAACACCCGCGACCGCTGCCCGCGCCGGCGCCGCGGATCGTCGACGATGTCGAGACCCTTGGCTAAAATCTGCTCGCCGAGCTTTTCACGCAGGAAACTTGTCTTGCGCGCGACCGCGCCGCCATTGGCGGCGCTGACAACATGGCCGACCAGCGAACCCGAAATGCGCGGATCGAACACCACCGGCACTTTCCGCGTCGTGACTTTGCGCGGGTTCAAGCGCGCCACCGCGCGCTCGCCGGCATGGCGGCCGATATCGTCGGCGCTGTCGAGATCGCAAGCGTGCAGCGTCGAACTGTAATCGTAGTCTTGCTCCATGCCGGTGCCGCTGCCGGCGATCGCCGACATCGAGATGGAATGGCGCGAGCCGATGGTCGTGCCCGAAAAACCGGTGCTGGTGACCAGCACCATGCCGCCGATGCCCGACGAGGCCGACGCGCCGCCCGACTTCGAGACGCCGGACACGGCGAGACCGGCCGCTTCAGCGAGCCGCGCGCGTTTTTCCAGCACATCGACCGTCGGCATGTCCGGATCGAGCAAATCAAGATCAGCGAAGTCATGGGCCAAAAGGGACGGATCGGCGAGGCCGGCGAATTTATCCTCCGGCGCCACCCGCGCCATGGCGACGGCGCGCTCGGCAAGCGCATCGAGGCCGTCACCTTTGACGTCGTTGGTGGAAATGGCGGCCTGCTTACGGCCGACAAGGACGCGCAGCCCCACATCATCGCCCTCGGAACGCTGTGATTCCTCGACCGCGCCGTCGCGGACATCGACGGACAGCGAGACCGACCGCACCGCAACGGCGTCGGCCTGGTCGGCGCCGGCGCGGCGCGCCGCGGCAACCAGCCGTTCAGCAAGATCGGCCAGGGCTGATTGATCGAGGAGGACACTTTGATCGAGGGGCGATGACATTTTGGGTTTGCAATTGGTTTATGGCGGGACGCTGAGCAACACCAGTTCGCGCTGACGCGAACAAGTCCCGCGAAGATGTGCGCTCTGCGCCTGCGATGCAACCCGCATTGCCGAAAATTGGCGGCATCGCGGCAATGACTCGTCAATCATGCGGCGCGTTCGGCGCGGCGCTACTCCCCTTTAACCAGGGTTTTTAAGCCCATTGCGACCGCACTCTGGCATGGTTGCGGCAACCGGGCGGCACAGTCCGGGGGGAGCTTGAGTTTTCGAGACGTCAAATGGAAGCCGGCAGGACCACTGCCGGGTCGAGCCGCGCCGTGCGGCTCGACCCCTTCTCTTTGCCTGTGCGTTTTGAGGCGGCCGACGAGGCAGCCGACGAGCACCGGCGCATCGTCGAATTGCACCGCGAGCGTGTGGTGCTGCGGCGTTCGGTGCGCGGCATGCGCATGGCCGTGAATATGCCGGTCACGGCGTTCCGCGGCGTCGCCATCCGCCTCAAAGGCGCAGCC
The DNA here is from genome assembly GCA_035642635.1 of Xanthobacteraceae bacterium. Lineage (GTDB taxonomy): Bacteria > Pseudomonadota > Alphaproteobacteria > Rhizobiales > Xanthobacteraceae > BOG-931. The sequence goes on along the minus strand of DASQRX010000175.1, from coordinate 288 downwards.
GATGCCTTGCCGACCGAAATCGCGGTCGTCCTCGAACATGACGATCCGGCTTTATCACTGCCGCTCTATGCGTCGGGCGAATGCGACGACATCGTCGCCGAATGGCAATCCTGGGGCCGCGTGCTGGGCCTACCGCTTCTGGTCGCCGAAACCGACGGCAGCCTGCGCGAGCCGTTCGCGCGGGTGGGCGCCGTCCGCGTCGAGGCGCCGACTTGGCGCCGCCGCCGCCGCACCGCGATCGGCCGTCGCCGCTCGATCCGGCTGCTGCGCCGTCGCCCCGGCGCCGTC
>DASQRX010000174.1:0-4803 GCA_035642635.1 Xanthobacteraceae bacterium | reverse complement strand
GGCAACGCAACGGCCATGGCGACCGCGAGGCCATCGGCGATACGAAAGAAAAAAGAACGATCAAAGCGAGCGGCGACATACAGTACCGTCATCCGCCGTGTCCTCATGATTTTTCAGGAATCCGCCGTAGCCTTGGCAGTGCAATACCAACTGGAAGTCCGACCCTTCAAGGCGAAGCCAGCATGAATGTTGGAATAGATCAAGCGTCGAGCATATCTGGCGTCTTGCCTGCTACACATTTGCGCGTGCCTCCACTAATCTCGGCAAGTACGAGAAGAAGGTCTATACGCTGCCGAAGCGGCGCGACGAGAAAGTCGCCCGGCTGCATCTCGACAAGATCGGCGTCAAGCTCACCAAGCCCGCCGACAAATAGTCGACCTATATCGGCGTATTGAGATCGACTCTGTTTCGTCACCCTGAGGTGCCCACGCATAGCGCGGGCCAGGCTTCTACGCTCCGGCAAGACTATGGACTCTGGAAGCGCGGCGGTATCGTCACGATCACAAAGCTTTTCGGCGGCCCTGATAATCCGAGCCAATGCCGTGTCAGTGTGACGGTGTCACGCCGGCCCGTCGGCGGGTCAGTGGTCAGCGTCGTTATGGTGCCGAGGCATCTGGCGTCCCCGTCCGGGCAAACCATCACCATGCCGTCGCGCGCAATCCGCGACATGTCGGCCCAGGGCGTCACATAATCCCCCCAAAAATCGGAAAAGCTTAAGGGCCGGTCGGCCATATAGAAAGCCATGGAATTTGCCAGCGCAAACGGCCCGCCGACGAGGCGCAGCGGCGCCTTGGTTGTCTGCCGCCAGTCGCGTTCGGCCGCCGCTGCCGCAAGCTGCGCATAGCCGGCGCTGTTTTCGACGCCGCGCTTGAGCAGAACCAGCGCGACAAGCGGCGAAGCGGCGACCGCGATCAAGGTGAAGGCCACGGCGCAAGCCGCGATGCGCGTCGCCGCGATGCGCGGCACGGCGACAAGCGGCGAAGCCAGCATCATCACCGGCAGCAGATTGAGTGACGGCGCGTTCCACGTCGACAGCAGATTGGTGTGTCCGACGAGCGCAACGGCGATGGGCAACAGGAGCGGCGTCCAGAACAATAGCGTCGCCGGGCGGCGCGCCGGCTCGGTGGCAAACCAGCTGTCGCGCACCGCTTTGCCGGAGGGGTGGACAAAAACCGCAACAGCGGCGAGCGCCAACAACGAATAGCCGAGCGTGCCGAAACTGTATTCGCTCAGCGAACCAATGAAATCGAAAGCGGATTGCGCGGCGCGCCGCACGCCGATCCATTCAAGCGGCGGAAAATGATTTTCCACGAGCCAGTAGAGGTGCGGCAGGGTCGGCGCGAGAAAAACCAGCGCGGTGATCCACGGCGCCGGCGACCGGAAATAGGCGCCGCGGCGGCGGTCGGACAGAGCGGCGAACGCCATGGCGGCAAGCAGAAAGAGCGACCAGTATTTGGTCAGCATTGCCGCCGCCGCGGCAATACCCGCAAGCGCTGCCCAGCCGATGCGCCGCGACTGCAGCGAATGCATTAACGCCAGCATCGCCAGAGCCCAGAGCGGGATCAGCGCCGAGTTCTGATCGAATTTCAGGCCCAGGAAATTGTAGAACGGGATTAGCGCCAGGAGGAACGGCACCGTCGCGCGTTTCTCGCCGTCGAGCCAGACCCCGCACAGTTCGATGGCGAGATAGATGCCGGCGGAAACGGTCATCGCCGCGAGAAGCAGGAATGCCCAGTCAGTAAGCGGGAAGATCGAGAACCATAGCTTCACGACGTAAGCGAGCAGCGGTGGATGCTTGGGATAGCCAAGCGCCAGCTGGCGCGACCACACTACCATTTCGCCGAGGTCGCCGTTGAGGTCCTGGCTCGATTTGGCGATGACGCCGTAGATGAACCAGGCCGCGCCGTAGGCGCAAACCAGGCCGAGCGCGACACGCCGACGGCGCTTCGGATCGCACAGGCCATCGACGACGCCCACGAGGCGTCCGCCAAATCCGTCCAGAAACGCAAGCACCAGTAAGCCCCCAATCCAATCCGTGCAGCGGCGCAGGATTTTGAGCCTATCGCACGCCCGCCCTTCGTCGTCCATCACGCGCCGGGCGTGGCAAATCGGCACTGGCTGTATTGAGTTTGCCCGGGCATTGGCGTTAGGTGCCGGCCATGAGCGAGCTTAGCGTTGTGACCGTGGCGGTCGCGCCGGCGGCGAACCGCGCAGTGCGGCCGGCGCCGGAGCTCACCGCGGTCGTGCCGGTCTTCAACCGGCGAGCGGATATTGCGATCGTGGTAGGTCGGCTCTCCCGCGTACTCGCGTCCTGCGACTGGGAGGTCATTTTCGTCGACGACAATTCGGCCGACGGCAGCGCTGCCGCGGCGCGCGAGATCGGATTTGGCGACAGCCGCGTGCGCTGCATTCGCCGTATCGGGCGTCGCGGCGCTGCCGATGCCGGCCTCGAGGGCATTCTCGCCAGCCAGGCGCGCTATGTTGCGGTGATGGGCGGAACGCCGCAACCCGACGAGACCATGCTCGTTGCGATGCTGGATCGGCTGCGCGGCGGCCGCATCGATGTCGCGACGGCAAGCCGGCAGCGATCAAACGGCGGACGCTGGTCGCGCGCGCTCATGCGACGTTTGCTCGGCCTCGAACTCGCCGATCCGATGAGCGACTACTTCATGGTCCGGCGCGAAGCGGCGGAGGCGCTTGCTCCGGCGCTGAGCTTGCAGGGCACGAGCCTTCTTCTGGAGCTTCTGCTCTCGGCGCCCGGCATGCTGCGCGTTACCGAACTGCCGCTCTCGGGTCGAAATGTCGACGCGCCGAAAACCGCCGTGCTCGACGCCGTTCTGGCGCTCGAATTTGCCGGTCACATTGTCGGACGTCTCAGCCGCGGCGCCATCTCGATCCGCTTCCTGAAATTCTGTCTGGTCGGTCTCACCGGCGTCGGCGTCCATATGGCGATTCTCGGTATCTGCGTGCTGGACGCCGGTCTTGCCTTTGCTGTGGCGCAGACGGCGGCGGCAATCGTCGCCATGATGTGGAATTTCACGCTCAACAATGTGTTCACGTATCGCGACCAGCGGCTCACTGGCCGGGCCTTCGTGACCGGGCTGATCCGCTTTCAGCTCGCCTGCGCCATCGGCGCACTGTCCAATATCGGCGCTGCCGGCATTATCTATAGTGGCGGGCAGACTTGGTGGGTCGCGGGCCTCGGCGGCGTGCTAATTGGTGCCGTGTGGAACTACGCCGTCACGTCGGTATTTGTGTGGCGCAAAAGCTGAGCGGCGCTACGCCTGCCCGCCGGCAGGCTTCATGGGCGCGGACAGCACCTCTTCGACGGCGGCGTAAACCTCTTCCACCGTGATCGCCTGCATGCAGACATTGTCGATGCACGCCGTCTTGCGATGGTTGTGAGCGCTGACACAGGGCGAACAGGCAAGCCCGGCATAGATCGCCCGCGAATTGCCAAGTGGCTGGTAGAGTTTTGGCGTTTCCGGTCCGAACAGCACGATGGTCGGGAGTCCGGCCGCGGCGGCAAAATGGGCTGGCCCGGAATCGTTCGTTACCATCACAGTCGCGTACGAATAAAGCGCCGGCAATTCGGCAAGCGTCGAGTGCCCGGCAAAAGAGGCGCAGCGCGGATCGCTCGCCATGGCGAGCCGTTCGGCCTCCATGCGCTCGTCCGGCGCGCCGGTAATCAGAACGAAAATGTCGTCGTGCTCGCCGAGCATGCGGCGGATCAATCGATCGAACCGATCGGGCATCCAGCGCCGGTGCGGCAAGAGTTCGCTGGCGTTCGGATTGATCAGCACCAGGCGATGCCGGGCCGGATCGAACGGCGTCAGCGTGCGGATCCGCTCAAGCATCTGCGCGCAAGATTGCGCGCTCGCCGGCGCGACCTCGGCAGTGATCTGATCATCGCCGATCAAGGTCTTCGAATAGGGAATTTGCGGCGCGGGCGCCAATAGCGCGTCGACCAGCGCGATGAAATTCTTGGCGATATGAATGTGCGGATTATACGTCACCCGGTGCGTCAGCATTTCACCGCGATAAAGCCCTTCTTGATGGAAGCGATGGAAGCCGATGCGCCGGTCGGCGCCGGCGAGGCCGGTGAGCAGCGCGGTGAAACGCGAAAACAGTTCGAGATCGATGACGGTGTCGATTCCCTTGCGCCGGGTCCAGAACAGAAAGGCGAGCGCGCCGTAAGCGATGCCGAAGATCGAGCGGTCGGAAATCGTGAAAATATTGTCCTGCGGAAAGCTTCCGAGGAGTTCGAGCGAACCGACATTGCGGGCAAAGATCGCGAAGTAAAGCTCGGCCGCCGCCGCCGTGCGCGCCTTGCGCATGGCGGGGGAGGCGAGCACCGTCGTCCCCATCTCGGACAGTTCGACAAAAAGAATGCGCTGCACCGGCCGCGGCCTACGGGCAAACAACCAGTCTTGCAACCGGACCAGAACGGTGGCGATGGCACAGAGCGGTATGCCGGCCAGCCGGTCGATCCGGCGCATGGTGTCGATCTTCATCGGCCGAATCTACCGCGTCGGGCTTCGGTTGGCGAACCCTGGGGCAAATCGGCCGCTTTGCCACTCGCCAGTAACCTCCCGCCGGATGGCAGCCCCATCGAGGGTGGGGAGCAAAGCGACAAGCCAGAGAATAATGCAGATTCCGGTCGCCGACGTGGACCACGGCAACGCAACGGCCATGGCGACCGCGAGGCCATCGGCGATACGAAAGAAAAAAGAACGATCAAAGCGAGCGGCGACATACAGTACCGTCATCCGCCGTGTCCTCATGATTTTTCAGGAATCCGCC
>DASQRX010000173.1:0-16103 GCA_035642635.1 Xanthobacteraceae bacterium | reverse complement strand
ACCGGCAAGCCGAAAGGCGCGGTGCACACCCACGCCGATCTGAAACTCACCGACGATCTTTATGCCGGCCCGATCCTCGGCATCGGCGAAAACGATATCTGCTATTCGGTGGCGAAATTGTTTTTCGCCTATGGGCTCGGCAATGCGCTGACCTTTCCGATGTCGGCCGGCGCCACCACGGTGCTGTTGGCGCAGCGCCCGACGCCGGATCTGGTCGCCGACGTTCTCAAAAAACATGGCATCAGCGTATTCTATGCGGTGCCGACATTTTATGCCGCGTTCCTCGCGAGCCCCGCGGCGCCGGCGCGCGCCGAACTGAAACTGCGGCGCTGCGTGTCGGCGGGCGAAGCGCTGCCGCCCGATATCGGCCGGCGCTGGAGCGAGCGTTACGGCACCGATATTCTCGACGGGCTGGGCTCGACCGAGATGCTGCACATCTTTCTCAGCAATCGGCCGGGCGAGGTGAAATACGGCACCACCGGCAAGCCGGTGCCGGGCTACGACATCCGCCTGGTCGACGACGACGGCGAAATCATCAAAACCCGCGGCGACATGGGCGAACTCCAAGTGCGCGGCCCGACCGGCGCGATGATGTACTGGAACAATCGCGAGCAATCGCGCGCGACCTTCTTGGGCGAATGGACGCGCTCGGGCGACAAATATGTCGAGGACGACGACGGCTATTACGTCTACTGCGGCCGGCGCGACGACATGCTCAAGGTCTCGGGCATGTATGTCTCGCCATTTGAAGTCGAGGGTGTTCTGCAAAGCCACCCCGACGTGCTCGAAGCCGCCGTCGTCGGCTGGCCCGACGTCGACGCGCTGATCAAGCCCAAGGCCTTCGTGGTGCTCAAGACGCCGGATTTGGCCTGCGCCGACTTCGCGCAAAAGCTTCAGGACGAATGCCGGCAAAAGCTCGCCGTCTACAAATATCCGCGCTGGATCGAATTCCGCACCGAACTGCCGAAGACCGCGACCGGAAAAATCCAACGCTTCAAGCTGCGCGCCGAAGCCGACGCGAAGTAGCGCAGGCATCACAATTCTGGGAGGTCACTTCCCTTGTGACCCATTTTGGAGATTGACCCGCCAGCCAACTGCGCGCGCCTGACCTCACACCCGAGCACTCCAGTGTGCTAGTTTGGCTTCCCATGATGGCTTGTCCCAATGCGAGGCGACGGGCCGTCAGCTACGTCGCCCACAGTCAAAGGAGCAGGGAGGAAGCTATGCCGACATTCATGCTATCGCTCAATTTTACCGATCAGGGAATTCGTACAATCAAGGACGTTCCAAAGCGCGTACAAGCTGCCCGCGATCTCGCCAAGAAGTTGGGCGTTGAGATCAAGCATTCATATCTCACCAGTGGCGACACCGATGTTGTCGTGTTCGTTGATGCGCCGAGCGGCGAACACGTCGCCAAATTCGCGTTGGCGCAGGGTTCATATGGAAATGTGCGGACCCGTACCGCTCGCGTATGGTCGGAGGCGGAATATCTGAAGATGGTTTCCGAATTGCCCTGACGATTTCGACAATGGGTAGATGCGCTAGTTCAGCTTCACATCCGCCGCCTTGATCACCGGCGCCCAGCGCGACACTTCGGCGTCGATGACGGCGCGGAACTGCTCAGGCGAATTGCCGACCGGCTGCATGTATTGCGTCGCGAGCTTGTCGCGCACGGCGGGCGAGCGGATCGCCTCCACCACATCCTTGTTGATCTTGCTCACCATTTCGGGCGGCGTCTTGCCGGGGGCGATCAGGCCCATCCAGGTGTCGGCTTCGACATCGATGCCGGATTCCTTCAAGGTCGGCAGGTCGGGCAGGAACGGCGAGCGCTTGGCGAGCGACACCGCGAGCATCTTCACCTTGCCGTCCTTGGCGAGCGGCACCACCGAGGCCGCCGGCAGACAGGCCATCTGCACGTCGCCGCGCATCACCGCCGTCATCGCCTGCGGCGAGCCGGGATAGGGGACGTGCACGATCTGCGTGCCGCTTTTGAGCGCGATCGCCGCCATCGACAAATGCGAAAGCGAGCCGTTGCCGATCGAGCCGAAATCGTATTTGCCCGGCTCGCGCTTGAGCAGCGTGACGAGGTCGGCGACGCTGTTGACGCCGAGACTGGGATTGACCGCAAGCACGCTCGGCATGGTGACAAGCTGCGTCACCGCGGCGATGTCTTTTTTCGGATCGTAAGGCAGCGCCGCGAACAACAGCGTGTTGATGGCGAGCGGACCGCCGATGCTTACGCCGATCGTGGTGCCGTCGGGGCCCGCTTTGGCGACCGTGTCGGTGCCGATATTACCGCTCGCGCCCGGCTTGTTTTCGACGACGAAAGCCGAGTTCGGATATTTTTGCTGCAAGCTGTCGGCGATGAGGCGCGCCACGATGTCGGGCGTCGAGCCGGCGCCGAACGGCACCACGATCCGCACCGTCTTCCCCGGCCAGTCCTGCGCAAGAGCCGGCGCGGCGGCGGCATGCAGCACGGCAAAGAGCGTACCGAACAGAAGAGCAAGTTTTTTCATGGCGTTTCCATCCCGAGAAAGACGCCGTTTCTCTTGAGCGTCTCTTGTAATCGTCGAATGTCGATATCCACCGGATCGGCGTTCGCGGCAAGCCCAAGATGCGCGGCTGTGGCGGCGGCCTCGCCCATGACGAAGCAGGCGCCGGAGACGCGCGCGGCGGACTGGCCTTCATGGGTCATCGACGCGCAGCGGCCAGCCACCAGCAGGTTGCCGATTTTGAGCGGCAACAGCATACGATAGGGCAGATGATTGAACCCGCGCGAGCCCGGAATATCCGGCCAGCCCCAGACCACGTCGCCCGCCACATGGGCTTCGATCGGCCAGCCGTTGACGCCGATCGTATCGGGAAAGCTCGCGCATAAGAGCACGTCGTCGCGCGTGAGGCTGTAGCGGCCCGTGACCCGGCGTGTTTCGCGGATGCCGAGCTGCGGCGGGATGTCGACGACATAGGAATTCGCGAAGCCCGGCGCATTCGCTTTCAAAAATTCGAAAAAAGCCAGAGCCTGGCGGCGGCCTTCGCTCTCGCCGGCGCTCAATTCGCGCGCGTCGGTGCCGTCGATGGCGCGGCCATTACCGGTCTTGAGCTGGGTGACATTCACCCGCCATTCGGATTCGTGCTTCATCGGCCGCACAATCGCGCCCTTGCGCGGAAAGTGTACGCCGCGTTTTTCGGCTTCATCCATCAATGCCGGAATGGTCTTCCAAGCTTCCCCTGCCTTGTCCGGATCGACGCCGTTCAGCCGGAACATCATAGTCGGATAGAGCATATTGCCATCGGCATCGCCGATCTCGAACGGCGCGCCGGCGAAGCTCGCAAGATCGCCGTCGCCCGAGCAGTCGATGAAGATGTTGGCGCGCACCGCCACGCGGCCCGATTTGGTCTCGACCAGCACGGCGTCGATGCGCGGGCCGTTCATCAGGACGCCCGCGGCCAGCGCGTGAAACAGGACGTCCACCTTGCGCGCGGCGAGGAGATCGTCGGCCGCGCATTTATAGGCCGCGGTGTCATAGGCTTGGGCCTTGGTCTTGCCGAAAATCAGATGCGGCTCGTTAAGACCGCCGAGCGCATCGATGCGGTCAAGGAGATCGTCGGCGACGCCATGCACGACCTGGCGGATATCGCCGTGCACATTGGCGTGCAACCCGCAGAAATTGGTGACGCCCGCGGCTGTGCCCATGCCGCCGAGGAACCCGTAGCGCTCGATCAGAAGCGTCTTGCGGCCGAGCGCGCCGGCCGCGGCCGCCGCGGCAATGCCGGCAGGCCCGCCGCCCAACACGACAATCTCGAACGCGCCGAAAATCGGCGTATCGCGCGCGGGCTCGGTGATGCTGGACAAAAGTGCGCTCCGTGAGATCGCCCGCTCTATAGCGGTTGCGGCCGCTCAAATCGACCGCCTGAGGGGCCAAAACGCCCGCAAAGACGCCCAGCAGTACTTCTTGCGTTTACAGTTTCCGGGTATTACGAGGGCGTACCGCTGGTCAGCCGCGGTAGCTCAGCCGGTAGAGCACCGCATTCGTAATGCGGGGGTCGGGGGTTCGAATCCCTTCCGCGGCACCAGCGTTTTCCTGACGCAAGCCTATCATCAGCAGGGTTCCGTGAACCCACTCGTCATGCGGCGGTCGAGCCCGGCAATGACGAAAACGGCGCGCCTGACAGCGGCCGAGTTGCTATCATCCCGCCGACAATAAGTTCGACAGGAGGAAGTCTTGCCCGTGATGTCCGGAAAACGCGCCTTTCTCGACCTGCTCAAGCAGGAGGGCGTCACGGTCATGTTCGGCAATCCGGGCACCACCGAATTGCCGCTGATGGATGCCTTCGCGGTCGAGCACGATATCCGCTACATCCTCGGCCTCCAGGAAGCGGCCTTGATGGCGATGGCGGACGGTTATGCGCAAGCCTCCGGCAATCTTGCGGTGCTGAACTTTCACGTCGCGCCCGGCCTTGGCAATGCCATGGGCATGCTCTACGACGCGGCGAAAGCCAATGCGCCGGTGCTGGTCACCGCCGGCCAGCAGGATCTCGAATATGTCGTCACCGAGCCGGTATTGACCGCGGACTTGCCGACCTTGGCGCGGCCCTTCGTCAAATGGGCTGCCGAGGTGCATCGCGTCGAGGACCTGCCGCGCTACGTGCACCGTGCGGTGAAGACGGCGCTGGCGCCGCCGACCGGACCGGTGTTTCTCTCGCTGCCGGGCGATATTTTAAAGAGCGACGCTGACATCGATCTGCTCGAGCCGACCCGCGTCGCGCCGCGGCTGCGCGGCGACGCCGATGCGGTGGCCGCCGCCGCCGATCTCCTCGCCAAGGCCGAGCGCCCGGTCATCATCTCAGGCGACGCCGTGACGCAGAGCCGTGCGCACCAGGAGCTTATTGCGCTCGCCGAGGCGATCGGCGCGCCGGTTTATGTCGAGTTCATTCCCAACACCGCGTCGTTTCCGGCGTCGCATCCGCTCTATCGCGGATCGATGACGCGCTCGCAGGCAGGCGTCCGCGAAGTGCTCGACCAGCACGATGTGTTGTTTTCCGTCGGCGGCGATCTGTTCACCTGGTCGCTGACGTCGAATGTCGATCCGTGGCCGAAGGGCTTGCAGCTCATTCATCTCGACACCGATCCGTGGCAGATCGGCAAGAACTATCCGGCGCAGGTCGCGATCCTCGGCGATCCGAAGGCGACGCTGCCGGACATCACCGCGGGCGTTGATTCGCGGATGAGCGCCAGCGCCAAGAGCGCCGCGGCTGCACGGCTCAAGTTGACGACCGAGACCATCAAAAAAGACCGCGAGGCGTTCCGCGCCAAGGCGCGCGCGCTTTCAGGCAAGACGCCGGTGCAACCGATGGCGCTCCTCGAAGCGATCGGCAGCATGCTGCCGAAGGACGCGGTGGTGATCGAGGAAATTCTCTCGTCCGCGCCTGGCGCGCGCTCGCTGATCAACAGCGATGACGCGCAGAGTTTTTACGGCCTCCGCGGCGGCGGCATCGGCTGGGGATTGCCGGCGGCAATCGGCGTCAAAGTCGCACTACCCCACCGGCCGGTGGTGGCGCTCGTCGGCGACGGCAGCGCCATGTACACCATTCAGGGCCTCTGGACCGCGGCGCACTACCGGCTGCCGATCGTCTGGGTGATCTTCAACAATACCAGCTATCGCATCCTCAAGCAGCGCCTGGTGATGCTGCGGGGGCTCGCCGAACAAGCCGACAATTTCGTCGGCATGGAGCTCAACGATCCGGCGATCGATTTCGTCGGCCTGGCGCATGCACTCGGCATCGACGCCCACCGCGCCAAGACGGTGCACGATGCCACCGACCTGATCGGCAAGGCGCTACAAAGCGGCACCGCCATGCTCATCGACGTCGATATGGAGCGCGGCTACAAGCCGATGTGAGGCTATACGCCCGTCCCCGTCAGGGGCATGTCGGCGAACAGTTTGTAGCTCTGCGACTTCGGCTTCGCCTTGTCGTCCTCGTTCAAATATTCGATCGAGCTTTTGCCGAGCAGCGCGCGCGGCAGGACCATGACGCGGATGAAGCGCGTCGGCCGGTCCGCCGCTGCCTGCGCAAAGACCGGGTCGGGGCCGGTCTCGTACCAGGCGCCGCCGGGGCCGTAGGACGTCGATTTGCCGTGGGTATCGATGCGGATGCCGCCCTCGATCAGGCAGCGAATGCCTGGTCCCTGGTGGCGGTGCCGGTAAGCGCAGCCGCCTGGCGGAAAGGCGACACTGTCGCCGCGTAGAAGCAGCCCGCCCTCCGGCATGGTCTCGAGCAGCGCCGAAAGTTTGTCCCGCGAAACCATGCCGCGCGCGGTGACGGCGGGATCGCTGTCCGCCAAAAAATCCCAGCGCCATACCGTGGCGCCTTCGCTCCCGGCATTGAGCGTAATGCCGTCTTCGCCACTGAAGGCCTCCCCGTCGCGAAAGTTGCGACCCCCGATTGCGACCGCGCCATGCACGACGAAGATCATGCGGGGCAGCGCCGGCAAGGACGCCTCGGCTTGGTTCGACAGCACGTCCTCATGGAGACAGAGTACTGGGGGCACAATCCCACTCCTTGCAAAATACCGGCGCCGTCATGCGCGTAGCGAGTGTGTGCGCTCCATGCCGCGCAGGCAATGGCATTTACACCCGCTGCGGCACGTTGCTAAATCGCGCCTCAGAGCATGATCCCATATCGCGCCTCAGAGCATGATCCCATGCTCAAATGAAAAAACTGGCCTCGCTCGCAACATTCAAGCGCACGCGCAAGAACAAAAGTGAAGTGCGCACAACGGGAGGAAACCATGCAACGAACGGCACCGCCATTCCGCGCCGATCATGTCGGCAGCCTGTTGCGCCCGGCCGCGCTGAAGGAGGCACGCGCCAAACTCACCGATGGCGCGATCACACCGGCCGAGCTCAAGGCGATCGAAAACCGAGAGATCGAACAGGCCATCAGGAAGCAGGAAGGCGTCGGCCTCAAATTAGCGACCGACGGCGAGTTTCGCCGCTCGTGGTGGCATTTCGATTTCTTCCGCGGCCTCGATGGCGTCACGTCCTACTCGACCGAGGGCGGCATCAAGTTTCACGGCGTGCAGACCAAGGCCGAAGGCGTCAAGGTCACCGGCAAGATCGGCTTTTCCGGCCATCCGATGCTGGAGCATTTCAAATTTCTCAAAAGCCATACGCGGGTGACGCCGAAAATGACGATCCCGGCGCCGTCGACGTTTCACTTCCGCCAGGGCCGCGCCTCGATTAGCGCCGAGGTCTATCCCGACCTCGACGTCTTCTTCGACGACGTCGCCAAGGCCTGGCGCGGCGCCATCCGCGCCTTCTACGATGCCGGCTGCCGCTATCTGCAGCTCGACGACACCGCCTGGGCGATGGTGTGCGATCCGAACGAGCGCGTGCAGTCGCGGTCGCGCGGCGACGATCCGGACGCGCTGCCGCAGCGCTACGCGCGGCTCACTAATATGGCGCTCGACGGCAAGCCTGCCGACATGGCGATCACCATGCATTCGTGCCGCGGCAATTTCCGCTCGACCTTCATCGCTTCGGGCGGCTACGAATTCGTCGCCGAGCAATTGCTCAGCCATACCAATCTCAACGGTTATTTCCTCGAATACGACACCGAGCGTGCCGGCAGTTTCGAGCCGCTGCGGTTCTTCCCCAAGGGCCAGAAAGAGCTGGTGCTCGGGCTGGTCACCTCAAAGAGCGGCAAGCTCGAAAAGAAAGACGATATCAAGCGCCGCATCGAGGAGGCGACCAAGTATGTCGCGCTCGATCAGCTGTGTCTCTCGCCGCAATGCGGCTTCGCCTCGACCGAGGAAGGCAATGTGCTCGCCGAAGACGAGCAATGGGCGAAATTGCGGATGATCGTGGAAATCGCTGACGAAGTGTGGGGTTGAGAATGCAACGTACCAAGCCGCCGTTCCGCGCCGATCATGTCGGCAGCCTGTTGCGTACGGCCACACTGAAAGACGCTCGGGAGAAGCGCGCGCGCGGCGAGCTGAGCGCGGAGGCCTTCAAGGCGATCGAGGATCGCGAAATCGAAGGCGTGATCAGGAAGCAGGAAGCGGTCGGGCTGAAAGCGGTGACCGACGGCGAATACCGCCGCATTTCCTGGAACATCGATTTCCTCGAACAGCTCGACAATGTCGAGTCCTATGCGGGCGAGCGCAAAGTAAAATTCTCAACCAGCGGCCCGCAGCCGCGGCAGGTGCTGCTGCGCGTCATCGGCAAGCTCGGCTCCTACAAGCCGCACCCGATGATCGAGCACTTCAGGTTTCTGAAGGCGCATACCAAGGCGATGCCGAAGATGACGACCCCGTCGCCATCGTCGCTGCATTTTCGCTACGGCCGCGACGCCGTGCCGGAAGCGCTCTATCCGGCGATGGACGATTTCTATCGCGACCTCGGCGAGACCTACAGCAAGGTGGTGCACGCCTTCGCCGACGCCGGCTGCCGTTATTTGCAGCTCGACGAGGTCAATCTCACCTATCTGTGCGATCCGTCGCTACGCCAACTGATCACCGATCGCGGCGAGGACCCGGCAACGCTGCCCGGCGCTTACGCCAAGATGATCAATGCTGCCGTCGCCGCCATTCCGGCCGATATGACCATCACCATGCATCTGTGCCGCGGCAATTTCCGCTCCAACTTCGTGGCCTCGGGCGGTTACGAGCCGGTGGCCGAGATGCTGTTCAACGCGATGAACGTGCACGGCTATTTCATGGAATACGACTCTGAGCGCGCCGGCGGCTTCGAGCCGCTGCGATACGTTCCGAAGAACAAGACCGTCGTACTCGGGCTTGTCACTTCGAAGACCGGCACGCTCGAAGCCAAAGACGCGATCAAGCGACGGATCGACGAGGCGACCAAATATGTCGCGCTCGATCAGCTGTGTCTGTCGCCGCAATGCGGCTTCGCCTCGACCGAGGAGGGCAATGTTCTGGCCGAAGACGAGGAATGGGCGAAGCTGCGGATGATCGTCGAAATCGCGGACGAGGTTTGGGGCCGCTAACACGCAACCGGAGTACAACGATGAGTCAACGAACCAAACCGCCGTTTCGCGCCGATCATGTCGGCTCGCTGTTGCGGCCGACCGCGCTGAAGCAGGCGCGCGAGCAATTTGCCAAGGGGCAGATCGACGCCGCGGCGCTGAAAGCGGTTGAAGACCGCGAGATCAAATCCGTCATCGCCAAGCAGGAAGCGGCCGGCTTGCAGTCGATCACCGACGGCGAATTCCGCCGCTCGTGGTGGCACCTCGATTTTCTCTGGGGTCTCGATGGCGTTGAGCGCCACGTCATGGACACCGGCGTGACCTTCGCGGCGGTGAAGACGCGTAACGAGGGCGTGCAGGTCTCCGGCAAGATCGGATTTTCCGGCCATCCAATGATCGAGCACTTCAAGTTCCTCAAAGCCAATACGACGCGGACGCCGAAAATGACGATCCCGGCGCCGTCGGCGCTGTACGGACGGCCGATACTCACTCCGATCAACAAGTCGGTCTATCCGAAGCTCGACAAGATGTTCGACGATCTGGGCCAGGCCTACAAAAAGGTGGTGCGGTCCTTCGCCGACGCCGGCTGCCGTTATCTGCAGCTCGACGAAGTCTTCATCGCCATGCTGTGCGACCCGAAATATCGCCAGCAGATGAAAGACCGCGGCGACGATCCGGACGCGCTCGGCCCGCTCTACGGCGACCTCATCAATGTCGCGATCTCGGATATTCCGTCCGACATGACGGTGACGATGCATCTGTGCCGCGGCAATTACAAATCGACCTTCATGGGTTCGGGCGGCTATGACGCCATGCAGGAAGTGCTGTTCGACCGCATCAAGGTCAACGGCTATTTCATGGAATACGACACCGAGCGCGCCGGTGGTTTCGAACCGCTCAGACGGCTGCAAAAGGGCCGCCTCGCGGTGCTCGGGCTGGTGACGACCAAGACCGGCACGCTCGAAGGGAAGGACGCACTCAAGCGCCGCATCGAGGACGCCGCCAAGTTCACCGATCTCGACCAGCTATGTCTGTCGCCGCAATGCGGCTTCGCCTCCACCGAAGAAGGCAATGTATTGGCCGAAGAGGAGGAATGGGCGAAGTTGCGCATGATCGGCGAGGTCGCGCGCGACGTGTGGGGCGCATAAACCTCCCACGTACCTCCAAAGGCGTCATGGCCGGACTTGTCCCGGCCATCCACGTCTTTAAGGTGCCGGAACGGCCGGGACGGCCAAGCGCGGGAGCAAATTAATTCATGCCGAATATCGTTGCAGGAAAAGTCGCCATCGTGACCGGAGCGGGCCGCGGCATCGGCCGCGGCATCGCCATGCTGATGGCGCAGGAGGGCGCTCATGTCGTCGTCTGCGACATCGGTGCGAGCCTCGACGGCGCCGGGACCGATACGGGTCCGGCGCAGATGGTTGTCGATGAGATCAAGACAGCCGGCGGCAAGGCCATCGCCTCGACGCTCTCGATCAGCGAGCCGGGCAACGCCGAAAAGATCGTCGAGACCACGCTCGAGACATTCGGCCGCGTCGACATTCTGGTCAATAATGCCGGAATCCTGCGCGACCGCATTTTCCATCGCATGAGCTGGTCGGACTGGTCCGACGTGATCATGGTGCATCTGCACGGCAGCTTCGCCATGAGCCGCGCCTGCGCCACCCATTTCCGCGAGCAGAATTCCGGCAGTTTCGTGCACATGACCTCGACCTCGGGCCTGGTCGGCAATTTCGGCCAGGCCAATTATATGGCGGCCAAGATGGGCATCGTCGGCCTGTCGCGCGGCATCGCCCTCGATATGGAGCGCTTTAATGTGCGCTCGAATTGCGTGGCGCCGTTCGCCTGGACCCGCATGATCGATTCGATCCCGGCGGAAACCGAGCAAGACAAGGCGCGCGTCGCGGCGATTCGCGAGATGACGCCGGAGAAGATCGCGCCGC
Organism: Xanthobacteraceae bacterium; assembly: GCA_035642635.1. Lineage (GTDB taxonomy): Bacteria > Pseudomonadota > Alphaproteobacteria > Rhizobiales > Xanthobacteraceae > BOG-931. The sequence goes on along the minus strand of DASQRX010000173.1, from coordinate 5,172 downwards.
TTGTCGTCTATCTCGGCTCCGACAAAGCCAATGGCATCAGCGGGCAGATTTTTTCGGTGCGCAACAACGAGATTTATCTGTTCAACCAAACGCGCCCGATCCGCACGCTGCAGCGTTCCGACGGCTGGACGCCGGAAAAACTCGACAAGCAGCTCAAGGGCGCCTTCGCGGCCTCGTTCACGCCGCTCGATCGTTCGAGCGATGTGTTCTCGTGGGATCCGGTGTAATGGGACCGGTGTGATGGCTATCGTCTACGACAAGCTGATGGCGCTCGACGTGCCGCCGGCCGAACAAACATATGGCCCGAAGGACTGCATGCTCTATGCGCTCGGCATCGGGCTCGGCCACGACCCGATGAACGAGGACGAACTGCCATTCGTCTATGAGAAGGACCTGAAAGTGCTGCCGACCATGGGCACCGTGCTCGGCAGCCCCGGCTTTTGGATACGCGAGCGCGACACCGGCATCGATTGGGTGAGGCTCGTCAATGGCGAGCAGGGCATCACGCTGCACCGGCCGCTGCTCGGCAAGGGCACCGTCGTCGGCCGGGTGCGTATCATCGACGTGATCGACAAAGGCGCCGGCAAGGGCGCGCTTGTCCTCACTGAGAGGAAAATTTCGGACAAGGCAACCGGCGAAGCGATAGCGACCGTAACGCAGACGACGTTCTGCCGCGCTGACGGAGGCTTTGGCGGGCCGCCGAGGCAAGCGCCAGAACCGAATCCGATCCCGACGCGCGCACCCGATGCCGTATGCGATTTCGGCACCCGGCCGGAAGCGGCGCTGATCTATCGGCTGAGCGGCGATCTCAATCCGCTGCATGCCGAGCCCGCGGTAGCCATGCAAGCCGGCTATCCGCAGCCGATCACGCATGGCCTGTTCAATTTCGGTGTCGCCGGCCACGCCGTGCTGAAGACCTTTTGTGGCTACGACACCGGCAAGCTGACCGCGTTCGCCTGCCGCTTCTCGGCGCCGGTATTTCCCGGCGAGACGCTGCGCACCGAGATGTGGCGCGACGGCGATGTGGTGAGCTTTCGCTCGCGCGTCGCCGAGCGCGATGTCACAGCCGTCAATAACGGCCGCGCCGAGGTGAAGTCGTGACCGAAGGCGCCGACCTTGCCCCGATCCGCGAGGCGGTGCGCGCGCTGTGCAAGGAATTTCCCGGCGAATATTGGCGCGCGCTCGATCGCGAGCGCTCTTATCCGGACAAATTCGTCTCGGCGCTGACCCAAGCCGGATTCCTCGCGGCGCTGATCCCCGAGGAATATGGCGGCAGCGGACTGACCATGACGGCGGCCACCGCCATCATGGAGGAAATTCAATTGTCGGGATGCAACGGCGCGCCGTGCCATGCGCAGATGTACACCATGGGCACCGTGCTCCGCCATGGCAGCTCAGCGCAGAAAGCGCGCTACCTGCCTGGCATTGCGCGCGGCGAGTTGCGCCTGCAAGCCTTCGGCGTCACCGAGCCGACCTCGGGTACCGACACGCTCAGTCTGCGCACCACGGCGGTCCGCGACGGCGACCATTACGTCGTCAACGGCCAAAAAATCTGGACGTCTCGTGCCGAGTATTCAGATTTGATGCTGCTCCTCGCCCGCACCACGCCGCGCGACCAGGCCAAGTCGCGCACCGCGGGCCTTTCGGTGTTTCTGGTCGACATGCGCGAGGTGAAGGGCAACGGCCTCACCATCCGGCCGATCCGCACCATGATGAATCACGCCACCACCGAAGTGTTCTTCGAGAACATGCGCGTGCCGACCGAGAATTTGATCGGCGAGGAAGGCATGGGCTTTCGCTATATTCTGTCCGGCATGAACGCCGAGCGCATTCTCATCGCCGCGGAGTGCATCGGCGACGCCAAGTGGTTCATCGCCAAGGCCACGGCCTATGCGGGCGAGCGCGTGGTGTTCGGCCGGCCGATCGGACAGAACCAGGGCGTGCAGTTTCCGATCGCGAAATGCTACATCAATATGCGTGCCGCCGAACTGATGGTGCGCGAAGCGGCCGCGCTTTACGAAGCCGGCAAGGACTGCGGCGCCGAAGCCAATATGGCGAAACACCTTGCCGCCGAGGCCTCTTGGGCCGCGGCCGATATGTGCGTGCAGACCCATGGCGGCTTCGGCTTCGCCGAGGAATTCGACATCGAGCGCAAGTTCCGCGAGACGCGGCTCTATACGGTGGCGCCGATCTCGACCAATTTGGTGCTGTCGTATATCGCCGAGCATGTGCTGGGATTGCCGAGGTCGTATTGAGCAAGCCCCTGCCCCTTTCCGGCCTCCTCGTCGTCGCGCTCGAACAGGCGGTGGCGGCGCCAATGTGTTCCTGTCGCCTGGCGGATGCCGGCGCGCGCGTCATCAAGATCGAGCGGCCGGAAGGCGATTTCGCGCGCGGCTATGACGACCTGGTGCACGGCGAGTGCAGCTATTTCGTCTGGCTCAATCGCGGCAAGGAATCAGTGGTGCTCGATCTCGGCAAGCGCGAGGACAAGGAATTCCTCGCCGCGGTGCTGGCGCGCGCCGACGTGTTCATACAGAATCTGAAACCGGGCTCTGTCGCCAAGCTCGGTTTTCCTATTGCCGAATTGCGCCGCAAATATCCACGGCTCATTTGCTGCTCGATCTCGGGCTTCGGCGAAAGCGGGCCGCTGTCGCGGCGCAAAGCGTACGACATGCTGATCCAGGCTGAATCCGGCCTCGCTTCGATCACCGGTACGGCCGAGCCGTCGCGCGTCGGCGTCTCGGTGGTCGATATCGCCTCGGGCATGAACGCCTATGAGGCCATCCTCGAAGCGCTCATTGCGCGCGGACGCTCAGGAGTCGGCGCCGAGCTTTCGATCTCGATGTTCGACGCGATGGCCGATTGGATGACGGTGCCGCTCTTGCAGCAAGAGGCCGGCGTGCCACCGCAGCGCATCGGCCTCGCCCACACGTCGATCTCGCCCTATGGCGCGTTCAAGAGCCGCGACGGCGTCGACATTCTCATTTCCATCCAGAGCGACCGCGAGTGGCGCATCCTGGCGGAACAAGTCTTGGGCGACGTAAAGCTGGCCGCCGATCCGGCTTTTGCCACCAATGTTCTGCGCGTCAAACGCCGCGGCGAGACCGACGGCCGCGTCGCCGCCGTGTTCGGCGCGCTCGATGCCGATACGCTCGAGCAAAAACTCGCCGCGTCCGATATCGCGTTCGCGCGCGTCAACGGCCCGGCGGAACTCGCCCGCCATCCGCATCTGCGCCGGATCACGATTGGCACGCCGAGTGGGCCGGTGTCCTATCCGGGGCCGGCCGAACAGCACGGCGCGGCATCGCGGCGCTATGGGCCGGTGCCGGCGCTCGGCGAGCATACCGAGAAGGTGCGCGCGGAATTCATGCCGTCTACAATCGGCGCCAAATAATCGGGAGGAAACATCATGGACATCGGCTTTATCGGTGTCGGCAATATGGGCGCGCACATGGCGCGGCGGCTCGTCGAGGCCGGGCACAAGGTCATTGTCTATGACACGCGCCAGGAAGCAATCGGCGATCTCGCGGCGAAAGGCGCGATCGCGGCGCGCTCCCCGAAGGAAGTGGCCGACATGGTCGAGACCGTGATGGCGAGCCTGCCGACGCCCGACATCGTGCTCAAAGTGGCGACCGGACCGGACGGCGTGATCGAGGGCAAGAAGGTGCGGCGCTTTGTCGATTTATCGACCACCGGCTCGGTAATGGCGCAGCGTATCTTCAAAACGCTCGGCGCGCGCAACATCGTGCAGATCGACGCCCCGGTGTCGGGCGGCGTCAGCGGCGCGGCGAAGGGCACGGTCTCGGTGATGGCGTCTGGGCCGCAGGCGGACGTCGAGGCGGTCGCGCCAGCACTTAAAGTGATCGGCAAGTTCTTTTTTATCGCCGAGACGCCGGGCGCCGGGCAGACCATGAAACTCTGCAACAATGTGCTATCCGCCGCCGCGATGGCCGCAACGTCGGAGTCTGTTCTCATGGGCGTGAAGGCGGGTCTCGATCCGCGCGTGATGCTTGAGGTGATCAATGTCTCTTCCGGGCGCAGCACGGCGACCGAGCAGAAGTTTCCTGAGGTCGTCGTCACGCGCAAATTCAATCAAGGCTTCACCGCGGGCCTGATGCTCAAGGACGTGAATCTGTTTCTCTCGGAAGCAAAGGCGCTTGGACTGTCGAGCGCGGTGATCGAATCCGTCGCCGCTTTGTTCAAGCTCACCTGCGATGAGCTCGGCCCCGACAAAGACATCACGCAGATCGTACAGCCGCTGGAAAAGCGTGCCGGCGTCGAGATCCGCGCGCCGAAGGCTTAAGGTCGGCCTCCGCTTTACCCTGAAGCCTCGGCGAAATCAGCGATTTTGCCCGCCGCGCTCCTGCGGCGCGATAATTATATCTAATAATTCAATGACTTACTGCAAAACGATTTTGTGTGATGGCTGTCACTTTGCTAGGCCGGCAAAAGCCCTAGGTTCCAATGATCGAAGCGATTGGACGTCATCAGGTTGGTCCCCCCCAACGCCCCCGATGACCTATGACGCCCGAGGGTGTAAGCGGTCCCCATACACCCCATGGCCCTCAAGCAGGGGTCAGACAGGCCCGCCCGGTCCCCCCCGGGCGGGCTTTTTCTTGGTGGTGACGCTGAGAATTCTCCGCCCTTCGATGCGGCGAAGAAATTCCGGAAATTTCGCACTGTTTTAAAATCTTAAAGCTCGGACACCGGCGCCATCGCTAGGGCCATAACAGGCCGTAAGGCACATTGCGTTTGCGGCAATTGCGCTGCCGCCGTTTCTGCCGCATTGTCGCAGGCGCCGACCGGGGACAGGTCCGGCGCAATACGCGACACCAGGTGTCATGCCACCTACGCGTGCCAATCCGAGCCTGCTATCGGGCTTGCCCGAACACCTTTCGGCAAACCTCTTTGGCAGCGCGACGCCGAAACAACTTGCCGCCGAAGAGGTCCTGTTCCTCGCCGGCGACGCCGGTGACGGCTGCTATCGGGTCGAGGACGGGCTCCTCAAGGTCACGATGGTTTCGCGGTCCGGTACGGAGCGGATTCTCGCGTTCCTCGGCCGGGGCGCGATCGTCGGCGAACTCTCGATCATCGACGGCTTGCCGCGCTCGGCTTCGGTGGTCGCGGTTCGCAACTCCGTGCTCAGTTTTCTCAGCCGCGCCGCGTTCGACG
>DASQRX010000172.1:0-8895 GCA_035642635.1 Xanthobacteraceae bacterium | reverse complement strand
CGCTCGCACCTCAGGATGACGGTTCAATAAACAGAACCCCCAGGAGAGAACTAAAATGTCCGCGAAAGACGTAAAATTTTCGACCGACGCGCGCGACCGCATGTTGCGCGGCGTCGAGACCTTGGCCAATGCGGTGAAAGTGACATTGGGCCCGAAGGGCCGCAACGTCGTCATCGACAAATCGTTCGGCGCTCCGCGCATCACCAAGGACGGCGTCACCGTCGCCAAGGAGATCGAGCTTGAAGACAAGTTCGAGAACATGGGCGCGCAGATGGTCCGCGAGGTCGCCTCCAAGACCAATGATGTCGCCGGCGATGGCACCACGACCGCGACCGTGCTTGCGGCTGCGATCGTGCGCGAAGGCGCCAAGGCCGTTGCCGCCGGCATGAACCCGATGGACCTCAAGCGCGGCATCGACCTCGCGGTCTTAGCCGTGGTCGAGGACATCAAGAAGCGTTCGAAGAAGGTTTCTTCCTCGTCTGAAGTGGCCCAGGTCGGCACCATTTCGTCGAACGGCGATTCGACCGTCGGCAAGATGATCGCGAACGCGATGCAGAAGGTCGGCAACGAAGGCGTCATCACGGTCGAGGAAGCCAAGGCGCTCGACACCGAAGTCGAGATCGTCGAGGGCATGCAGTTCGACCGCGGTTATCTCTCGCCCTATTTCATCACCAATGCCGAGAAGATGATCGCCGAGCTCGAGGACGTTTACGTTCTCCTGCACGAGAAGAAGCTGTCGCAGCTGCAAGCCATGCTGCCGGTGCTGGAAGCCGTGGTGCAGTCGGGCAAGCCGCTCCTCATCATCGCCGAAGACATCGAAGGCGAGGCTCTCGCCACGCTCGTCGTCAACAAGCTGCGCGGCGGGCTCAAGGTCGCGGCCGTGAAGGCGCCGGGCTTCGGCGATCGCCGCAAGGCGATGCTGGAAGACATCGCCATTCTCACCGGCGGCCAGCTCATTGCCGAAGACCTCGGCATCAAGCTTGAAAGCGTGACGCCGGCGATGCTCGGCCGCGCCAAGAAGGTCGTGATCGAGAAGGAAAAGACCACGATCGTCGACGGCTCGGGCAAGAAGAAGGACATTGAGGCCCGCGTCAATCAGATCAAGGCGCAGATCGAGGAGACCACCTCCGACTACGACCGCGAGAAGCTGCAAGAACGCCTTGCCAAGCTCGCCGGCGGCGTCGCGGTGATCCGCGTCGGCGGCGCGACCGAAGTCGAAGTGAAAGAGAAGAAGGATCGCGTCGAAGACGCGCTCAACGCCACCCGCGCCGCGGTTGAAGAAGGCATCGTGCCGGGCGGCGGCGTCGCGCTGCTGCGCGCCAAGAAGGCGGTCGGCAAGCTGACCAACTCAAATCCGGACGTCCAGACCGGCATCAACATCGTGCTCAAGGCCATCGAGTCGCCGATCCGCCAGATCGCCGAGAACTCCGGTGTCGAGGGCTCGATCGTCGTCAACAAGATCCTCGAAAACAAGTCGGAGACCTACGGCTTCGACGCACAGACCGAGGACTATGTCGACATGCTCGACAAGGGCATCGTCGATCCGGCGAAAGTGGTGCGCGCGGCGCTGCAAGACGCAGCCTCGGTCGCCGGCCTTCTGGTCACGACCGAAGCCATGGTCGCCGAACTGCCGAAGGATCAGCCCGCCATGCCGGCAATGCCCGGCGGCGGCGGCATGGGCGGCTTCTAAGTCCGCCCAAACATCGAAACGACAAAGGGCGCGGCTAAGGCCCCGCCTTTTTTGTTTGTGGTGAGCGCAGCGAAACCCACCGTCTGCCACGTGGCGGCATTTTGCAAAACTCGGGCGCATAGCCGCGTCGCGAGGACGAGTGCGCCTATCCCGCGGTCCGCAAACCGTTGAGCACGATGGCGAACTTGGTCCGCAGGCTGCGGACGCCCTGGGCGACGTCCGGCTGTTTGCTGCCGTGAATCCAGGTGCGGATTTCGGCGAGATAGACTTTGTAGATCAGGTTGCCGGCGGGCGCCGGCGAGCCCTTGAAGTTGAGCTCGCCGCGCTCCCGGCCCGCTTCAAGGATCTCGCGATGCCAGCTTTCGATTCGCTGCATGCGGGCACGGTAGCGCGCGCATTGCTCGCCGAAATCCTGCGAGCTCGGCTCGTAGAACGTCATCTCGCGGAACGCGTAGCGGCCCAAGGTGAGATTGTCGGCGAAGTAGCCGTACCAGGGCCGCGCCAGCGCGCACAGCCGGTCGAGAGTCGGCTTGTCTTGCGGACCGTGGCGCCGCGCCATGTTGGCGACCGGGTTGAGCTCGTCATTGATGACCAGAAACAACAGATCGCGTTTGTCCTTGGCGTAGACGAACAAAGTGCCGATCGAGACGTGGGCGCGGCGCGCGATCTCGCGCGTCGTCGCCGCATCGTAGCCGACATCGCTGAACACCGCCTTGGCGGCTTCCTTGAGGCGCCGCTGCCGTTCGCTCTTGCCGCGCTCACGCAGCCCGATTTCGCGCGGCGCAATTTCGCGCAACCCGGCCTCGGAGGACGATTCAATTGCCATAGACCGATAGCCTCATGGACCGTTGGCCTTATGCCGGCGCCACCCGGCGCCCGGTTGACAACATATCCTATCAAACCATAACGTGCTCAAAAATAAGCACGCTCAATTTTGGGCAGGAAATCCAGGGACGGCAGTCATGATCCATGCGCGCAGGCTCGCCCACGCGACGTTCGAGACCCCCGATGTCGAGCGTCAGATCGTCTATCACACCGATGTTCTGGGCTTGACGCTGGTCGAACGCGACAGCGAGGCCGCCTATCTCGCCTCGACGCTCGACCATCACTCGGTGCTGCTGAAGCCCGGCAGCGCCGCCGCCTGCCAGCGCCTCGCGTTTCAGATCGGCCCCAATGACGATTTGGGCGAACTCGAGCGCCAGCTTTCAGATCTCGGCGTCGCCTCGCAGCGGCGCAGCAATCCGTTTCCGTCGGTGCGCGAGTGCCTGTCGTTTCACGATCCCAAGGGCACCGGCCTCGACGTGTTCACCCAATACGAGGCAGCGCGACAAGACTTCAAGTCGACCGGCATCGTGCCGCACAAGCTCGGCCATGTCGCCTTCACGGTGACCGACGTCAAGAAACAGGTCGAGTTCTACACCAAGGCACTCGGCTTCCGCATCTCCGATTGGATGGGCGACTTTTTCGTGTTCATGCGCTGCGGGCCGGATCATCACACCGTGAATTTTGTCCAGGCCAAGTCCGACAAGCTGCATCACACCGCCTTCGAGCTCCGCGATTGGGCGCATGTGGAGGAAGCCTGCGACCATCTCTCGCGCCACAACATCCATTTGGAATGGGGCCCGGGCCGCCATGGCATCGGCCACAACATTTTCACCTATCACCGCAACCCGGACAATCAGATCACCGAACTGTTCACCCAGATCGACCTTATGCTCGACGAGGACCTCGGCTATTTCGAACCGCGGCCGTGGCATCGCGACAAGCCGCAGCGGCCCAAGGTCTGGACGCCCGGTCCGAGCGCCGCGAACTATTGGGGATCGCCGCCGCCTCCCGGTTTTCTCGATTGAACGCAGGCATTCTCTGCCGGCTTTGCCCCGGCAGCGCTCTCGTAAAGTGAGGCGAGTATGGCGTCAGAATCGAATTCCGAATTCAAGTCCGAATTCAAGTCGATCGTCGAGCAGTTGACGTCGAAGATGCTGAACAAGCGTCTTTACGTCGTGATCTGGAAAAGCTTCGGCAAGCCGGATCTGATCAGGCAGAATCTCGAGAAGCATCTGCAATTCATGATCGGGCTGGAAAAGCGCGGCGCACTGTTCGCCTCAGGTCCCTTCACGCCCGGAAACGGCGCGCAGATCGGCGACGGGCTCACGATCCTGCGCGCGGTGTCGCTCGACGAGGCGAAAGTGTTCGCCAACAGCGATCCCTTCGTGCTTGCCGGCGCGCGCACTTACGACATCCGCGAATGGACCATCATGGAAGGTAGTATCGGGATCACCGTTGGATTTTCCGAGGGCGGATACGGGATCACTTGAGATGACGATCAAGAATATCGGCGTGATCGGGCTCGGCAGGATGGCGATGCCGATTGCGATGCTGTTGCTCAAAGGCGGCATGCGCGTGCCGGGCTACCGGCGCAGCGCGATGACGGATTTCGAAGCCGCCGGCGGCATCGCCAAAGCCTCGGCGGCCGACCTCGCCGCGGACTGCGATTTCGTCTTGTCCTGCCTGCCCTCGCCGGAGGCGCTCGACGACGTGGTGACCGGCCCGCGCGGCCTCATTCACACCGTGCGGCCCGGCCAGATCGTGCTTGAGCTCGGCACTTATTCCTTCGCGGTGAAGGAACGGCAGCGCGTGGTGCTCGCAGCGAAGGATGCGATTTTCATCGACGGCGAGATCAGCGGCACGCCCGGCATGGTCGCCGAGCGAAAATCCGCAGTGTACATTGCCGGCGACCCGAAAGCCTGCGAGACCGCGGCCGAAGTGGTGAAGGGCTTTTCCGATTCCTGCACCTATTTCGGCACATTCGGCTCCGCCATCCAGGTCAAGCTGATCGCCAATCTGCTGGTGACACTCAACATCGCCGCCAGCGCCGAAGCCATGGCGCTCGCCAAGAAAACCGGCATCGATATGAGCCTCCTGATCAACGCCGTCGGCTCGGGCGCCGGCAGTTCGCGCCAATTCGTCATCCGCGCGCCGTGGATGGCCGAAGGCAAATTCCTGCCGGCCCCAGGCCCGGTCAGCACGCTGTCGCATTATTTCGGGCCGATCCGGTTGATGGCTGAGGAATTGAATGTCGCCACCCCGCTGCTGGATCGCGCGATCGGCATCTACGAGAAAGCCATAGCCGATGGCCGAAGCGAGCAAGATGTCGCCTGCCTGGTCGACGTTATCGGCGGCTTGCCGCGGAGCGGCTGATCGGGCGCTTAGAGGCTCGCTTGCGTGCCGGAAAAGTTGGTCTGGAGTTGAGCAAACTCGCCGCTTGAGCGCAGTTCTTTGATTGCTGCATCCACCGCGTCGCAAAGTTGCAGCTGCACCACCAGCGTTCCGGCATTCAACGCGCGCAGCATCGGTGTTGTCCCGGCGGCCCCCTTACTGCCGGGCGCGAATGGATGACGTTTGAACGTTCGCGCGCTGGTCGTCGAGCCGGACCCAAACATTCGGGTCGTCCTGCGATTGACGCTTGTAGTAATGATAAGGCGTATCCGACCACAGCGAAATAGTATCGGTCAGATTGTCGAGAATGAATTCGCCGCGGTTGGTTTTGACCGTGAGCACCGCGTGCCCTTCGCCGTTGGCCTCGTGGACGATGGTCATGAGCAGCGCCTGTCGCGGCCAGCCGGCCCGCATGAGGAGGCGGCGTTTGAGCAGAGCATAGCTATGGCAGGCGCCGGCGCCGTCATCGGGATAGCGCCACCATTGCACCATCCCGTAATGATCCATGTCGGTCATGGGCTTGATGTTGTGGTTGGCCCAGATGTTCAGCCGTTTGAGATCGTTCCAGGCTTTTTCGCTCAGCACGACATCGCGGGGCGGCAACGGCGTGGTGTTGCATTCCGCCGCATAGGTCTGACAGAACTGCACCCAGCCGATCGGAGGCGCCGACGTGCGCTCGCCGACTGGCTCGAACAGAACCGCCGCGCCAGCCGTAGCACTTCCGGCAAGCACGCCAAGAACAACGATGAGCGCCGAAACTGCATAGCGCACTGCAATCGCGCTGCGACCCAACCCGACCATGAATGACCCCTACCCATTTTCTTGGGGTCACTCATCGCACAAAGCTTTTGTATCACCGCTAAATCGCAAGGATAAGCTTGAAGCGAACACGACTCAAATATGCGTAAAATTTGAATCAAATTAGAAGCAGCTTAGTTGGTCATCAGGCGGAACCGCAGCGGAGCGGCACCGGTGAGCTCGATGACCTCGCCGCTGCGCCGCCAGCCCGTCACCTGGGCGAGCGTGGCCAGGAGGTCGGCATCGCGCGCTTGCCGGTCGGGATCACACTCCGCCTGCGGCGCGTCGCCGGGGACGATAGTGATTGCCGCATCGTTGACTGTCGCCTGCGCTTTGACGCTTGTGCACCACAGATCGATCGAGGCTGCGCCGTTGTCTTCGATCTCGAGCATCGGGATGCGCTTGGAGCCGTGCATCGGTGCAGTGTCGAGCATGAGCTCGCTGCCGAACGGGAACGGATCGCTGGCATGTGCGGGCCAAGCGGCCACGGCGGCCACGAACACGGCAAGCCAGAAGATGGAACGGCGGCGCAGCCAGAGCCAGGACATCGACGTCTCACAAAAGGTCAATCATGGGGATCGCGGCCGGACGGCCGTCGCAATGATTTAAGGTATGGCCGCGAAAAAGTCAGCCGGCTTTTTGGAGCGGTGCGGCCACTTTTTTGCGGGAAAATAACGTGCCGCTCGAATGGAGGGTCCGGCGCGGGAAGGTACTCCGCTCGGGTTTGCGACTAGGCCGAATGTGCCGGAATGCCGTATCTGCCTGCTCCCGGCGTGTCACCGCGTCATCAAGAAAACGCGATTGTCCGCCACCCCTGCCCTAAACCGGCGTAATTCCACGCTAATTGCGCTTGCGGCAGCAGGGCGCGGCGCCGCGATCCTCTGCCGCCTTGCATGGGCTCATGATAGTGCAATGACAATACAGGCCGTGCCGGCGGCCGATTTACGTTCTTATCAGGCGACACCCGTCGATCGTTCGCGTCGCCCGGCAAAATCCTCGGAGGTCTTCCATTGAAACGCTTTCTATCGTCGCTGGCCACGATTTGGCGGCTGTCCGCTCCTTATTTCCGCTCTGAGGATCGCTGGCCGGGGCGCATTCTGCTCGGCGCTGTGATTGGCATCGAACTGTCGACTGTCGCGATCACGGTGATGCTGAACTATTGGTACAACGGCTTCTACAATGCGCTGCAGAGCCGCGATTGGAATGAGTTTCTCCGGTACATCCTGATTTTCTGCGTGCTGGCCAGCGTCTTGACCGTGATCAACGTGTACCAAAACTACCTTAATCTTTGGCTGCAAATCCGCTGGCGACGCTATATGACGCAAACCTATCTGCGGCAATGGCTGAATACTGCCAATCATTATCGCATGCAGCTTCTCGGCGACACGGCCGATAACCCCGATCAGCGTATCGCCGATGACTTGGCGCAATTCGTTCAGAGCACGTTGTCGATCGGGCTGAGGCTGTTGAACTCCATTGTGACGTTGTGTTCCTTTGTCGTTATTCTCTGGAACCTGTCGGAAGCAGCACCGCTGCATCTATTCGGCATCAACCTCGCCATTCCCGGCTATCTGGTCTGGGCGGCTCTTGTTTATTCGGTAATTGGCACCGTGTTGACGCATCTGATTGGGCGGCTTCTGATCCCGCTTAATTTTAATCAACAGCGGCTCGAGGCCGATTTCCGTTTCAACTTGGTGCGCACGCGCGAGAATTCCGAGCAGATCGCAGCGCTCCATGGCGAAGCGGCCGAACGCGAGCGCCATTCCAGCCGCTTTGGCCTGATCATCGAAAATTGGATCGCGATTATGCAGCGGCAGAAGAAGCTCCTCTTCTTCACCCAAAGCTTTGGACAGGCCTCGGTGATCTTTCCTTACTTGATGGCAGGTCCGGCTTATTTTGCCGGCGTCACACAGCTCGGTGACCTGATGCAAACGGCGAATACTTTCGACAAAGTGCAGACCGCACTGTCGTATTTCGTCACAGCGTATCAAGAAATTGCGCCATATCAGGCGGTCGTGCAGCGCTTGGCCGGTTTCGAGAAGGCGATCATCGCCGGCCGCGAGGCGGCACTGAAGCAGCCTGCGGTCGAGGTGCTGCGGCGCGCGGGCGCCGGCGCGATTGCGGTCGAGGAACTCAATGTGAGGCTGCCGAACGGCGAACCTCTTATCGCAGCCGAGCATATGGCGCTCTCGCCCGGCGAGCGCGTCTTGGTGACGGGTCCGTCGGGGGCTGGCAAATCGACGCTGTTTCGCGCCTTGGCGGGCGTCTGGCCGTTCGGATCCGGCCGCGTGTCGGTGCCGGAGGACGCCAAAGTCCTGCTGTTGCCGCAGCGGCCCTATTTTCCGGTCGCGAGCCTCGCCGCCGCCGTGACCTACCCCGCCAGAGTCGGCAGCTTCGACGATGCGCGCATCGCCGAAGTCATCACGGCCGTCGGGCTGCCAGAATGGAGCGACCGGCTCCACGAGGAAGCGCACTGGAACCGGATGCTGTCGCTCGGCGAGCAGCAGCGGCTCGCGGTCGCACGCGCGCTGCTTCAGGAGCCCGACTATCTCTTCCTCGACGAGGCTACGGCCTCGCTTGACGAGCCCGCCGAGGCGCTGCTGTACCGGCTGCTGCAAGAGCGGCTCAAGGCGACGGCCATCATCTCGATCGGCCATCGCGCGACGCTCGGTGCCTTCCATCGCCGCCGAATCGCTGTGGTGACGCCGGACCATGCGGCGTCTCAGGTGCGCGACGTCCCGTTGGTTTCGGCGGCGGAGTGATTTGGAAGGCGCGCCGCGCCGTCCTGAAGCGCGCACGCTGCTATCTTGAGGCGCAAATCGAGGTGCAAACCGTCGGGGCCGATCGCTGGCTGGCCCGATGGCAGGCTCAGTGACCTCGAAGTCTGCGCCTCCGCCGGCTCACGAGTTGTCGTGACGGATCGTGCAGGACGATTCGGTCCAAACAAAATCGCCGGTAGTCCCGATACCAGCCGCGTCGTCGCGTTGTGGAAGGAGCTTGCGCGTCAGCCTTCGCCAACCGCCGTTCCGGCTAAAGCGTCCCGCACAAAGGAAAAGGCCGGTGGCGTTTCCGCCACCGGCCGCAATTCTCGAAGATGCCCAGGCAGTCTTACTTCAGGCCGCTGAGGTTGGCCGCAAAGGAGAGCTTGGCGATGTAGGCCGTGCCGCACCAATTGGAGCCCTGACCGTTCG
>DASQRX010000171.1:0-43460 GCA_035642635.1 Xanthobacteraceae bacterium | reverse complement strand
GATCTCATCTGTCTCGGCGAAATGGGCATCGGCAACACCACGGCCGCCGCCGCCATTGCCGCAGCCTTGTTTGGCGGCGGCGGCGAACGCTGGGCCGGCCGCGGCACCGGCGTCGACCAGGATGGACTCTCGCGCAAACGCGCCGTGATCGACCGCGCGCTCACGCGTCATGCCGCCATACTGCACGACCCGCTCGCGGTCGCCGCGGCATTGGGCGGCCGCGAACTCGCCGCCATTCTCGGCGCGTGCTTGGCGGCGCGGCGCAAAAATATTCCGGTGCTGCTTGACGGCTTTGTCTGCACGGCCGCGGTCGCGCCACTGGCAAAGCTGCGTGCCGACACGCTGGCGCATGCGCAAGCCGCGCATGTCTCGGCCGAAGCCGGTCATCGCCTGCTGCTGGACGAGATCGGGCTCAAGCCACTTATCGATCTCAACATGCGGCTCGGCGAAGCCTCCGGCGCCGCGGTGGCGCTGCAAATATTGCGCGCCGCGTTGGCGTGCCATACCGGCATGGCGACATTTGCGCAGGCGGGCGTATCAGATAAACCCGCCGCCGCGGAGCCGAAAGTAGCGGGCTAATAAACTCTGAGAGGAAACGATGCCTGACGACGCACAAGCGATCTGGCTCGCGTCCGGTGTGCGCACGCCGTTCGTCAATGTCGATGGACCGTTTGCCGCTCGCGATGCGCTCACTCTATCAGTGCCCGTGGTCCAGGCCATGGCGGGCCAAGTGAACGGGCCCATTGATTTCGGCGTCTGGGGCTCCGTGGTCGTCAATCTCGCTTATGCCAATCTGGCGCGCGAAATCTGGCTCGAAAGCAAGCTCGATCCGCACGTGCCGACCTTCACCACCATCATGCAATGCTCAACCAGCATGGTCGGCACGTTCGAAGCGGCCGGCATGCTCGGGCAGGGCCGCGCCTCGCTCGCCATGGTCGGCGGCGTCGAAAGCATGACCCGCGCCCAGATTGGCTTGAGCGAAGGTTTGTCGGTTTGGCTGCGCCATATGGTTCAGGCCCGCAGTTTTGCAGATCGTCTGCGCCTTCTGGGCCGGTTGCAGTTCTCCGATGTCCGCCTGCTGGTGCCTAAGGTGCAGAACCGCGTCACCCATCGCAGCATGGGCGAGCACACGGAAGATATGGCGAAGGACTGGAAGATCGGCCGCCAGGAGCAAGACGAGCTTGCGCTTGAAGGCCATCAGCGCGCGATCGCGGCGCAGGATCGCGGCTTCTTCAAGGATCTCGTCATTGCGCTCGACGGCGTCGACAAGGATCATTTCCCCCGCCGCGACACCTCGCTGGAGAAGCTCGCGAAACTGAAGCCGGTCTTCGACCGCACTAGCGGGCGCGGCACGCTCACGGCCGGCAATAGCTCGCCGCTTACGGATGGCGCGGCCGCCATTTGGGTCGCGACCGATGCAGGGCTCGGCCGCTTGCCGGCGCAGACGCCGCGCGCCCGCCTTGTGGATTTTGAAATGGCGGCCGTCGATATTTTCCATGAGGGTCTGCTCATGGCGCCGGTCAGCGCCATTCCGCGGCTTTTGGCGCGGCATGGGCTCAAATACGACGATATCGCGCTGTGGGAGATCCACGAGGCTTTCTCGGCGCAGGTGCTGTGCCATCTCAAAGGTCTTGCCGACAAGGATTTCATCCGCGCCAAAGCCGGCGTCGAGCACACTTTCGGCAGCTTCCCGCGCGAGCGCATGAATCCGAACGGCGGCAGCGTCGCGCTCGGCCATCCGTTCGCGGCCACGGGCGCGCGCATTTTGAGTCAGGCCGTGAAAGAGCTAGCGGCTTTCCCGCAAGGCAGCCGCGCCATCGTGAGCATTTGCTCGGACGGCGGTCTCGGCACGGTGGCTCTGTTGCAGCGCTGAGCGGTTATTCCGCCGCGGCGGCGATGGCGTGAAAGAACGTGCCGCTGACATGGCCGCGGCGGCCGCCGGCCTTGCCCAGCGGCTTGCCTTCGCCGTCGCTCATATCCGCAAGCGACTCGTCATCGCCAGCCGAGGTGAGCGAGGCATAATGAAATTCATGGCCACGCACGATCGTGCCCTTCATGCCGAGCACGCCGTCGGTGAGCAGCCGCGCCGTGCGATAGCCGAGATGAAGCTTGCGTTTGGCAAAACTCGTCGCATGCCCAAGCAGTCCGGCCATGGCGTGAGGTTTGCCCGCGGTGTCCTCGATGGTCTCGCCCAAAACCATGTAGCCGCCGCATTCGCCATGCACCGGCCGCGTTTGCGCAAAGCGCCGCAAGCCTGACATGAAGTGATCTGCGGCGGCGAGATTGTCGGCGTGCAACTCCGGATAACCGCCTGGCAGCCAGCAGCTATCGGCGTGCTCAGGCGGCGCTTCATTGGCGAGCGGCGAGAACGGAATGATTGCGGCGCCGGCGCCGCGCCATGCACTCATCAGATGCGGATAGACAAAACTGAACGCCTGATCGCTGGCGAGCGCGATCCGCTGGCCCGGCGGCGCCACGGCGGGCAATCGCTGTGAGCGCCCAGCTGCTATTTCGAGCGGCGCCGCGGCAATAAAAACGGCGTTGAGGTCGATATGGTCTTTGGCCATCGCGACGAGGCGGTTGATGAGCGCAGCAAGGTTGGTATGCTCGCCGGCCTGCACCAGGCCGAGATGCCGCTCGGGCAGTGTCAACGCGGCTTCGCGCGGCACGGCGCCGAGGACTGGAATGCCGAGCGCTTCGATCGCGCCGGCGACCAGCGCACGGTGCCGCTCGCTGGCGACATGGTTGAGGATGACGCCCGCGATTTGCACGGTCGGATCGTGGGCGGCAAAGCCTCGCACCACGGCGGCGGCCGATTGCGCCTGACGTGAGACATCGAGCACCAGCACGACCGGCAAGCCGAAATGCGCGGCGATTTCGGCAGTGGCGCCGCGCCGGCCGGTTGCGCCGGCTGAGCCATCAAACAGGCCCATCACGCCTTCGATGATGAAAATATCCGCGCCGTCGGCCGCCTCTGCGGCAAGCCTATCGAGCAGCGCTCCCGGCATGGCCCAGGTATCGAGATTCACGCTCGCGCCGCCGATGGCCGCGGCGTGGAATGCCGGATCGATATAATCCGGTCCGGCTTTCGCCGCTCGCACGGCAAGGCCGCGCCGCGTGAGCGCCGCCAGGATGGCGAGCGTCACGGTGGTCTTGCCGGCGCCGGAACTTGGCGCGGCGATGATGAGCCCACGCGCCGTCACCGGACAGCCCCGTGGTGACGCCTGCGGCCGGCTGGACTAAAGGAGGCCATAAAGGACTCCCAATGCCCAAGCAGATTTCTCCATTGCGCCGGGGCTGGACCACCGGCACCTGCGCCGCTGCCGCGGCCAAGGCGGCGTTTGCGGCACTGGTCACCGGAGAATTTCCCGATCCGGTCGAGGTGACGCTGCCGCGCGGCGAACGGCCGAGCTTTACGCTCGCCATGACGCGGACTGGCGAGCGCTCTGCGACCGCCGGCGTGATCAAGGACGCCGGCGACGATCCCGACGTTACCCACGGCGCGCTGGTCTGCGCCACGGTCCGCGCCGGCGCGCCGGGCTCGGGCGTGATCTTCAAGGCCGGCGAGGGCGTCGGCATGGTTACGCGCGCCGGTCTTCCCATTCCGCCGGGAGAACCCGCCATCAATCCGGTGCCGCGCCAGATGATCCGCGATGCCATTGCGGCCGTCGCCACAGCGGCTGGCCGTGCCGCGGACGCCGAAGTCGAGATTTCGATTCCAGGCGGTAAAGTTTTGGCCGCGAAAACCCTTAATGGCCGTCTCGGCATTGTCGGAGGTCTGTCGATCCTCGGCACCACCGGAATCGTTGTGCCGTATTCCTGCGCGGCGTGGATCCATTCGATCCATTCCGGCATCGAAGTCGCGCGCGCCGCGGGCCTCGCCCACATTGCCGGCGCGACGGGCGCGAGTTCGGAAGCCGGCGCGCAAAAACTCTACGGCCTGCCGGAAATCGCGCTGATCGATATGGGCGATTTCGTCGGCGGCATGCTGAAATATTTGCGCCGCCATCCGGTGCCGCGCGTCACCATCGCGGGCGGCATCGCCAAGATGACAAAGCTGGCGCAAGGCTTCACCGATCTGCATTCCAAGCGCGGCGCCGTCGATCTGGCCGAGCTTGCCAATGTCGCAGCAGCCGCCGGCGGCTCGGCGCAACTTTGCCAAAGCATCATTGCCGCCAACACCACCGCGGAGGCTTTTGCGCTCGCGCAAGCCGAAGGCATCACGCTCGGCGACCTGGTGGCGCAGGCGGCGCAGGAGACGGCCGCGGGCCTCGTCGCGGGATGCGACATCGACATCGAGATCGCGGTGTTCGACCGCGAGCAAAATCTGGTCGGTCGCGCGCCGTTCAAGAATTAGTCGCGCATTCACTCAGCGCCTCCGCGAAATCGGCGGCGATAGTCAGCATCATAGAGCGCGCTGTCGCGAAAATCTTCCGCCGCGAGCGCACGGCCGACCAGGATGAGTGCCGTGCGTTCGATTTTTTCCGCGGCGACCTTTGCGGCGATATCGGCGAGCGTCCCGCGAATGACGCGCTCTTTGGGCGAAGATGCTTGCACCACGACGGCTGCCGGACAGTCGGCGCCGTAGTGTGGCGTCAATTCGTTGACGATCGTGTCGATGGCGTGGATCGCCAGATGAATGACCAGCGTGGCGCCGCTGGCCGCAAAGGTCGGAAGCTTCTCCGTTTCGGGCATGCGCGAGGCGCGGCCGGACACGCGGGTCAGCACCACGCTTTGCGCCACTTCGGGCACGGTCAGCTCGCATTCGAGCGCCGCGGCCGCAGCGGCAAAAGCCGGCACGCCGGGCGTCAGCGTATAGGGAAAGCCGCGCCGCTTGAGCCGGCGCAACTGCTCGGCGAGCGCCGAATAGATCGACAGATCGCCGGAATGTAGCCGCGCCACGTCGTGGCCCAAGGCATGCGCGCGTTCGAACTCGGCGTCGATCTCATCGAGCGACAGCAGCGCGGTATCGACGATGCGCGCGCCTGGCGGACAGACATCGAGCAATGCGCGCGGCACAATCGAGCCGGCATAGAGACAAACCGGGCAGCGCGCGATGAGATCGCGCCCGCGCACCGTAATTAGATCGGCCGCGCCCGGCCCGGCGCCGATGAAATGGACGGTCACGACACCGCTCCCGAAGAAGCAAGCGCGCACGTCGCTGAGCCGACGACCAAGCGAGGGCTGATCAGCCGCGCTGACGGGCCCGCGACAGCAAGCGCGGCAGCTTCGGCGACAGAAGGAACGCCTGTCTTCGCAAGTACGCGTTCCGATCTTGTCTCGGCGCGGTCGCCGGCGGCTTTGAGGTCTGCGTCCGATACCAGGACGAGGTTGACCCCGAAACTTGCGGCGGCGGTTTCGATCCCGGTCTCGTCGTGTTTTGCGGCAATCGTTGCAATCGCATCGAGCGCATCCGACGCGATGCCCGCATTCGCCAGCGCAGCCCGAATGGCCGCTTCGATCTCGGGCGCCGCGGCGCCGCGGCGGCAGCCAACGCCGGCGACGATCATGGTTTGGTCCAGAGCCATTGCGTCACCGGCATTGCCGCGCGCCAGCCGGTTTTTTCGCCAACCGGCGCGGCACGCGAAATCGCGATGCGGATCAGTTCGCCGCCGAGCTTGGCATGACGCGCCATCAGCAGCGCCTCGGTTTCGAGCGTCACAGCATTGATCACGAGCCTTCCACCGGGACGCAACGCCCGCGCCGCCGTCTCGAATACGCCGGGCTCGCCGGCGCCGCCGCCGATGAAAACGGCATGGGGCGGCGCCAGCGTCGTGAGCGCGCCAGGCGCGATGCCCTCGACGATTTCGAGTCCGGGTACTCCGAAGGCGGCGGCATTGCGCCTGATCCGCGCCGCGCGGTCTTCGCGCTGCTCGATCGCAATAGCGCGCATGGTCGGGTCGGCCAGCAGCCATTCGATTGCGACTGAGCCTGAGCCGGCGCCAATGTCCCATAACAGCTCGCCGCAACGCGGCGCCAGCGACGAGAGTGTGATAGCGCGGACTTCGCGCTTGGTGATCTGGCCGTCATGCTCGAACAGATCGTCGGCGAGACCCTGCGCCCGTGACAACACTCGCGCGCCCGGCGCGGCCTCCACCTCGATCGCGACGGTGTTGAGCGCCTCGACAATGCCGAACACATAGCCGGCCGCCGTCGTGCTTTGGACGCGCTCGCACGGACCGCCCAAGGCTTCGAGGATGATCAGCCGCGACGCGCCGAAGCCGCTTTGCGTCAAGAGCTTTGCCAGTGTGGCCGGGCCCGCGCCATCGGACGTCAAAGCGATGATGCGGGCGCCGGGTTGCAGGTGCGGGCGAATGAGATCGAGATTGCGGCCGTGTAGCGAGAGCAGCACCGCCTGCGGCAGCGACCAGCCGAGCCGCGCCGCGGTCAGGCTGAAGGCCGATGGCGCCGGCACCACGACCATTTCCCGCGCATCGACATAGCGCGCCAGAACCGCGCCGACCCCGTAATAAAACGGATCGCCGGTCGCCAGCACGCAGACCGGGTGGCCGCGATGCCGCAGCACTTCGTTGGCGGCGCCGTCGAACGGGCTCGGCCAGGCCTGGGTCGCGCCGCGAATGAGCGGGGCCGCGAGCCCGAGATGCCGCCTGCCGCCGAACACGATTTCGGCGTCGCCGATGAGCCCGCGTGCCACCGGGCTTAAGCCCTCGGGGCCATCCTCGCCGATGCCGACAATGGACAGCCAGCGCGGCAATGCGGCAGTGTCGGCCGGAAACGCAGTGGGAAGCGGCGGATTAAACGTCATGCCACGCATCCTTATACTCGGCGGCACCACCGAAGCGCGCGGCTTGGCCGAGCGGCTCGCGCCGCGCGCCGATCTCGACATTACGCTGTCGCTCGCTGGCCGCACCACGTCGCCTGTTGCACTTCCCGTGCCGGTCCGCAGCGGCGGTTTCGGCGGTGCCACAGGCCTCGCCGATTATCTGGTGCGCGAGCGTGTCGACGCCTTGATCGATGCCACCCATCCCTATGCCGCGATTATTTCGGCGAACGCCGCCGCGGCCGCCCGGAACACTAAGCTGCCATTCGTCGCTTTGCGACGCCCGCCCTGGCTCAAAGTTAACGGCGACCGCTGGACCGAGGTGAGCAATGTGCGTGCCGCGGTGGATGCGCTCGGCCAAGAATCGCGCCGTGTCTTTGTCGCGCTCGGCCGCAATGAGCTTGCGCCGTTCACGCAGGCGCCGCAGCATCATTATCTGATCCGCAGCGTCGATCCCGTCGAGCCGCCGCTGCTGTTGCCGCGGGTAAGCTACGTCACTGGCCGCGGCCCGTTCGGCGAGGCGGAAGAACGCGCACTCCTCAAGGCCCATCGTATCGAGGCTGTGATTGCGAAGAACAGCGGTGGCAGTGCTACCTATGGCAAGATCGCCGCGGCGCGCTTTTTGGGCGTTGAAGTGATCATACTGCGCCGGCCGGCCGCGCCCGATGCGCCTGCCGTCGCAACCGTGGAGGAAGCGGTCGCCTGGCTCGATCATGCGTTCACTTTGGCGGCGGCGCGCGGCGTGTAAACCAGCGCCGAACGTCCGGGCCGCGCGATCACGCGGGTTTCGCGCGAGCCGACGATCACAAGTGTCGCCATGTCAGCCGGCGCGGCATCGGCTTCGGCAAGTGTCGTGACATTGATGTGCTCATCTGGCCGCCCGATCGCGCGGCCGAACACGACCGGCGTGGTTGCCGGCAAATGCCGGCGCAGCCGTTCCAGCGCGTCGCCGAACTGCCACGGCCGCGCCCGCGAGATCGGATTGTAGAGCGCGATGACAAAGCCCGCATCCGCTGCGGCAACGAGCCGCCGTTCGATCAGATCCCAGGGTTTGAGATTATCCGACAGCGACATCGCACAGAAATCATGGCCGAGCGGCGCGCCGATCCGCGCCGCGACCGCGAGCATTGCGGTGATACCGGGAACAAATGCGACATCGAGCGCCCGCCACGCCTCCGGCCCGGTTTCGATCTTTTCGCAGATCGCGGCCGCCATGGCGAAGACACCAGGATCGCCGCCGGAGACAATGGCGACATTGGCGCCTCGCGCTGCATGGCGAAGCGCTGCTGCGGCGCGCGCGCCTTCTTCGCGGTTGTCCGAAGCATGGCGGCTTTGCCCGGTCCGCGCCAGCACGCGATCGAGATAAGGTCCGTAGCCATAAAGCGCTTCGGCTGCCACGAGCGCGGCCGTCGCTTCCGGCGTTAGATAGCGCGGATCGCCGGGTCCCAAGCCAACAACCGCGAGCTTGCCGGTCATGATGCTAATCATGGCCGCTTCTCCCAGCCCGGCACCAGGACCACGGCGAAATAGGGCGCGTCGTCGTCGAGCTTGGCGGCGAGCGGAATCATCTTCTCTTCCGACATGGTGCCGCGCTCGACGTAAATGGCGCGCGGCAGCCGGCCGCTCGTTTCGAGCGCGCGGCGCAGTTTCGGCAGATGCCGCCCCACCTTCATCACCACGGCGGCGTCGGCATCGGACAATCGCCGCGCCAGCTCGGCCTCGGGCAGCGTCGCCGGCAGCACCGTGAAGACGTCGTCGCCCTGGGCAATCGGCATGCCGGCCGCCGACCAGCAGCCCGACATGCCGGTAACACCGGCGATGATCTCGGTGGCAAAGCGCGGTGCAAGCCGGGTGTGCAGATGCATATAGGAGCCATAGAACATCGGGTCGCCTTCGCTGATCACCGCAACCGTGAGTCCGGCTTCCAGATGGGCGGCAATTTTGGCGGCGGCACGGTCGTAGAAATCGGCGATGGCGTCGCGATAGGTGTTGCTGCACGCCGGCATTTCGGTCGTGACCGGATAGAGCAGCGGCAGCTCGATCACGCCTGAGCGCAAATGCTGCGCCACGATCTTGCGCGAATGACTGGCATTTCCGGCCTTGGCGAAATGCGCGATCACATCGGCTTCGCCGAGCGCGCGCATCGCTTTGAGCGTCATCAGTTCCGGATCGCCCGGCCCGACGCCGACGCCCAAAAGTCTTCCCGCGCTCAGATGATCGCTCATATCCCGGCCCTCGCCAGCGCATTGATGGCCGCGGCCGTCATGGCGCTGCCGCCCATGCGGCCGCGCACGATCAAAAATGGCACGCCGCGCGGGTCGGCGGCGAGCGCCT
This sequence comes from Xanthobacteraceae bacterium, assembly GCA_035642635.1. Classification (GTDB taxonomy): domain Bacteria; phylum Pseudomonadota; class Alphaproteobacteria; order Rhizobiales; family Xanthobacteraceae; genus BOG-931. The sequence continues at coordinate 34,345 of DASQRX010000171.1, read as the reverse complement.
CCTTGGACTCCTCGGCGCCGACAAAGCCGACCGGAATGCCCAGAATAGCCGCCGGTTTCGGCGCACCGGCATCGAGCATTTCCAGGAGCCGGAACAAAGCCGTTGGCGCATTGCCGATGGCGACGACCGCGCCGGCCAGACGATCGCGCCACAGGTTGAGCGCCGCCGCCGAGCGCGTGGTGCCGGTTTGCGCCGCAAGCGCCGCGGTGCGCGGATCGTTGAGCGTGCAGATCACGTCGTTCTGCGCCGGCAGCCGCGACCGTGTCACGCCATGCGCCACCATTTCGGCGTCGCAGAAGATCGGCGCCCCTCTGGCAAGCGCCTCGCGCGCCGCTGCGACGACATTGCCGCCGAACACAAAATGTCGCGCCATATCGACCTGGCCGCAGGCATGGATCATGCGCACCGCCACATCGGCCTCCGCGGCCGAGAAGCGCGACAGGTCGGCTTCGGCGCGGATGATGGCGAACGAGCGCTCGTAGATCGCCGTACCGTCGCGCAAATAGACGGAGCGCTCAGACATGCGCGGCCCCTCGATTGTGTTGGCGCGCGTAGCGCGTGAGCGCCGCGGGCAATTCATCCGCGGGCACTGTGGCGAACGGCGTGTCGCGCGCGGTACCGTCAGCAATGAGCCCGCAACCTTCGGGCGTGCCGACGACGGTGAGCGCGGCCGGCGCGGGGTGGGCGCAACCCTTGGCGCAGCCGGAAATATGGATCACGCCGTCGAAGCACTGTGCAGCGGTAGCAGCGACGAGCGGCGCTAGCGCGCGCGATGCGATATGCGCCGAAGTGCAAATCGGCGCACCGGCGCAGGCAATGACGTTCCGGCGCGGGTCATCGGCGCGGACGATGAAGCCGAGTTGCGCGGCAGCGGAAGTGAAAGTGGGTGCTGCTTCTGGTGCGAGCCCTATCGCTAAAAGCACTCGCCCCGGCGCGGTGCGCAGGCCGCTGGCGCCGGCCGCCTTTGCAACCACGTCCAGTCGTTCGAGCGATGTCGCGTCGGCGTGACCGAAAGCAAGGCCGACGCCGCAGGCGACCGCGCCGTCGCGCAAGGGATGCGTGCCAATGACGCTGCCAACAGCTACCTTCCGCTCATTCCCGCGAAAGCGGGAATCCAGCACTAGGTCCCCGCTTTCGCGGGGACGAGCGGTTATCAAAAGCTCGGCAATTGCAGAGCGGAGTGGCGGTACGCCCTCTGTAGCGACAATATCGCGCGCACGCGCGTCGCGGCCATGCCGCGCAATGACGTCCAGCAGTCGCATAATGGTTTCGACGCCATGCGGCAGCGTGACATGTCCCAGATCAATCGCGCGGGCTTCGTCGCCGCCCACGCTCACGCGAAGCGTTAAACCGCCGTCCATCGCCTGTGCGTGAAGCCGAACGTCGGCAGCGACAGCGTCGAGACCGATAGCGCCGCCGCCGTCGATCACGACGGAGACTTTCGGCGAGAGCTTTGACCGCAGTGAACTGTGCGCAAGCGCCTCACGCAAGTCGGCAGCGAGCGCGGCCGAATCGAACATCTCGGTGGCATCGAGCCCGGCCAGCGGAATGCACAGGATCGGAACGCCGTCCGCGGCAGCGATATCGAGCGCGGAGATCGCCGCCGCGAACTGCGGTGCGGACGCAATGCTCACGCCGCGAATCTGGATGCTGCCGCGCGAGGTGATCTCGATAACGCCATTGCCGTGGGTGCGCGCCGCCGCGCGCAGCGCGGCGAAAACGGGGAGCGGAATGGTGCCGATCGGGAGAAGCCGCACCAATAAGCCGTCGCCGGTTTGCATCGGCGCCGACAATCCCGGGCAGGCGCCGCGGCGTTGCGGAATGGCTGTGGCGTTCATCGTCATGCCATTACCTCCGCGCGCAGCGCCGCGAGCCCGGCATCGACATCGTTCCGGCGCGGGTGCCAGAAGCCGTGACGGCGGGCGGCATCGAGCTTGTCGGCAATCGCGCACGCGGCAGCGGAATTTTCGCGGAGCAGAAAATCGCGCACGTGAGCATCAGCGACGTAAGCTCCGTACAACAGATCGAACGAATCGTCGCTGACGGCATCGGTGGTCTCGGCGAAGGCGAAAAGCCGTTCGACGGTTTCGGCGAATTCCGCGGCGCCGCGCGGGCCGTGACGCATTTGCCCGGCAATGAAGCGCGGATTGACGGCGCGCGCCCGCACGATGCGCGCCAGGGCCGCCGACAATGCGCGCGCGCGCGGCCGTTGCGGATCGGTCATATCCAACATCACGAGATCGACCGAGCGGCCGAGCATTTTCGCCGCTGCCGCAAAGCCGCCGACGAAGGCTGAATCTTCCGCGCCTTCGAGCAGATCGCGCGCCGGATCGTCGCTGGTATGCACCAGCATGTCGGCGCCGGCGACTCGCTCCGCAAAGCCGCCGGGTGCTGCGTCCGCTTCACCGTCAGCGCCACCGTAAGCGTGCGAAGCGGCGGCCAGATAGGCCGTGCCGATCTTGTCGGGAGTAGCGTCACGACCGAGCAAATCCTCGACGCCTGCACCGTAAGCGCCGGGCGCCGTGCCGAAGATACGGTCAAGCCGGCCCCCGCCCTTGCCTCCCCCGCAAGCGGGGGAGGCAAGGGTGGGGGTGGCGCGGCGCGAAGCCGCCAGCGGGTTCTCGTCGTCCGTTTCGTCGCGCGCCGCCACCGCTTGCACGGCGGTGTCGATGAGCGCGATTTGCGCCGGGAAGAGATCGCGAAACAGGCCGGAAATACGCCAGGTGACGTCGACGCGCGGGCGTCCGGCCGCGGCGGCCGGCAGCACTTCGACGCCGGTGACGCGGCCGCTGGCGTGATCCCAGATCGGCCGGCAGCCGAGCAGCGCCAGCCCCTGCGCGATCTCTTCGCCGCCGGTGCGCAACGTGGCGCTGCCCCACAGATCGATGACGACCGCGCGCGGCATGTCGCCATGGGTCTGCAGATGCGCGCGCACGACCTCGTCGGCGGCAAGGCGGCCGAGTTCCATCGCGGTCGGTGTCGGCAGCGTGCGCGGATCGGCGGTGAAGAGATTTCGGCCGGTCGGCAGCACGTCGCGCCGTCCGCGCGCCGGCGCGCCGGCCGGTCCGGCCGGGATGCGGCAGCCGTCGAGCGCCGCGAGGAGTGCCGCGCGTTCGGTCTGTGCGCTCGCCAGCCAGGCCGGATCGTCGACGCCCGGCGGACTGCGGCCGTAAATATGCTGGCCGTCCTTGACGGCGAGGTCTTTGAGATCGCACAGCCAGGCATCGATGCGCCGCAGCGCCTCATCGGGTCCGGCTGCCGCGCCGATGCCGACCGTGATGCCAGCTTCTTGCGCCAGGCCGCTGCGCTGCGCCGTCTCGACAATCAGATTGGCGAGCCGTTCGCGGCGGCGGCGGTCGAGGCCGTCGGCTTGCGCATATTCGTCGAGCAACAATTCAAGCTCGTGGGCGTCGCCGCTCGGCCCGCCGGCCGTCAGCGGCGGCGGCAAATGGCCGATGGTGACGCCGGCAATGCGGCGCTTGGCCTGCGCGGCCTCGCCCGGATTGCTGACAATGAACGGATAGATCACTGGCAGCGCGCCGGTGACGATTTCCGGAAAACATTCCGCGGTCAGCGCCACTGTTTTGCCGGGCAGCCATTCCAGCGTGCCATGCGCACCCATATGGACGAGCGCGTCGGCCTTCGCGACGTGCTGCAGCCATAACCCGAAGGCGACCAGCGCATGCCGCGGCGGCAGCGCCGGATCGTGATAATCGGCGCGGCGTTCCGCGGCGCGGCCGCGATCGGGCGGCAGGGCGATTAGGATTTTGCCGAAATTTTTCGCGCGGAAACAAAAAGCGCCGTCGCGCAGGTCGGGATCGCTCGCCGGCTCGCCCCATGCCTCGCGCAGGCGCGTCACGGCCGCGCTTGGCACGCGCGCCAGCAAGTTTTCGTATTGTTCGAGGGTGAGACGCGCGACGTCGCAACCCTGCGACAACGCGCCGAGCAATTTGCGCGGCGTTTTCGGCGCGGCGCTCACGGCGTAACCGGCGGCAAAAAAATCCTCGAGCGCCGCGATCACACTTGCGGGTACATCCAAGCCGACGGCGTAGCCAGTGCGGCCCGGTGCGCCGGGATAATCCGGCATCAGGATCGCGACGCGGCGCTCGCTTCGCGTAAGCAGACGCAAGCGGATCAGCGCGGCGATGCGGTCCGCCACCATCGCGATGCGATCCGGCTCAGGACGGCTCGTCAGCGCCGTGAAAGCAAGACCTTCATGCGGCGGCAGCGAATCCTTGAACGCGATCGTCCCGGCAAGCACGCGGCCGTCGAGCTCCGGCAGGACGATATGCATTGCCAGGTCGGCGGCACCGAGCCCGCGCGGGCTATCGCGCCAAGCGCCGCGCTTGGTCGTGGCGCTGACGACCTGCAACACCGGCACGCCGGGCGCGTCGAGCACAGTCGGCTCGTCGGCGCTGCCGCCGGCAGCGAAGGCCGTGGTGGTGACGATCAAGGCAGGATCAAGCTTGGCGAAGGCGTCGCGCAGGAACGCGGCAGCATCGCGATCCTTAAGGCTCGTAATGACAAGCGCCGCCGGCGCTAGACCGCGCGCGGCAATCGCTTCGCACAGCAGATCGATCGGTGCGGTGTCGGACGCAAGCAGCATCGCGCGGTAGAAGATCACCGGCACCACCGGTTTGCCGGGATCGAGCGAAGCCATCAATTGCTCAAGATCGACGGCGCCCTTGCCTGGCACATATCCGGCAAGCCGCGGCAATGGCTTCGGCTCGCGCAGTTCGAGGTCAGCTCCCGCCTGCCGCGCCAGCCGCCGCAACAGGCCGCGCAGATTGTCTGGCCCGCCTTCGCGGAAGAAGCGCAGCAGCTCCTCAAGCTGTTGGGCCGGCAGCGTCGATGCAGTCGCGAGACGGCTGTCGTCGCGATCCTCGCCCGGCAGTACGGCGAGCGCGATGCCGCGCTCACGCGCCAGCACTGACAACCGCTCGATACCGTATTTCCACCAATCGAGGCCGCCGAGGAGGCGAACCAAAATCACTTTGGCGCGCGCGCCGACGCGGTCGATCCAAAGATCGACCGACATCGGATGGCGCAGGTCGCGCAAATGCGCGAGCCGCACGTTCGGCAACACATCGCGCTCAGCCTGCCAAGCCGCGGCAAGACCCGAGAGGTCGCTGTCGGCGAAGGATAGAATCGCGATATCGCCCGGCGGCTGGCCGAGATCGACGGCTTCGACAATCTCGTCGAGGCCGGTTGAACTCGTCGTCAACAGATGCATGGCGTAACCTGGCTAGCCAATGAGCGCTTGTGTCACCGCGGCGCGATCCAGTCCTTTGAGTCCGATCACGACCAACCGGCCCTCGCGCGCTTCCGACGCGGCCCACGGCCGGTCATATTGATGCGACACGCGCGGGCCGACCGCCTGTACCAGCAAGCGCATCGGCTTGCCGGTCACGGCGGCAAAACCTTTGACGCGCAGCACATCGAAACGCTCGGCAAGCGATGCGACGCGCGCTGATAGCTTTGACGGGTCGGCGACTTCATCGATCGGCACGACAAAAGAATCGAAATCGTCGTGATCGTGCTCCGCCTCGGCATCATGCCGGGTGCGGCGATTGGCGATGTCGTCCTCGGTGCCGACGCCAAGGCCAAGCAGCAGGGCCTCGTCGACCTTGCCGTCGGTGACGGTGAGCACTTTCACGGCGCGCGGTAATGCATTGGAAATCGCCGCCAGCGCTTGGTTGATGCCGGCTTCGTCGAGCAGGTCACGCTTGTTGAGCACGACCAGATCAGCGCAGGCGATCTGATCCTCGAAAACTTCTTCGACCGGATTGTCGTGATCGAGCGCCGTATCAGCGGCGCGCTGCCGCGATAGCGCCTCTAGATCCTGCGCGACGCGGCCACCGGCAAGAGCGGCGCCGTCAACGACGACCACGACGCCGTCGACAGTCACGCGGCTCTTGATCGCCGGCCAATGAAACGCCTGCACCAGGGGTTTTGGCAGCGCGAGCCCCGAGGTTTCGATCACGATGTGCTCGATGCCACCCTTCCGCAGAATGGCGTCGAGCGCCGGCACGAATTCGTCGGCCACCGTGCAGCACAGGCAGCCATTGGCGAGCTCGATGATGTTCTCTTCCGGGCAGGCGGCGTCGCCGCAGCCTTTGAGGATCTCGCCGTCGATGCCGACATCGCCGAATTCGTTGACGATGACGGCCAAGCGGCGGCCCTGCGCATTGGCGAGCACGTGGCGGATCAAGGTCGTCTTGCCGGCGCCGAGAAAGCCGGTGACGATGGTGCAGGGTACGCGCGCGAGCTGGCCGTTTGTTTTGTTCACGCGTCAACCTCGTTGAAATCGATTGGGGGAACTCGCGCGATCAGGCCGCGCTTGAGGATGTCGGGCCGGCCCCGCCAGGGCAGAATGCCGTCGGCGGCCGTCGCCAGAAGCTTTGCGCCGTCGACCAAAGCTTGCGCATTGTCGACGTCGAGGCCGCCGAACACGTAAGTCCAGGAGCCGTTGCAACGCATCGCGGCGCTCGGCCCGCGCGCGCAATTAGCGAGACAGCGCAGCCGGCGCACGGTGACTTCCGTTCCGTCCGCGGCGCGCTCGGTGGCCTCAGCGAGCAGGGTGCCCGGACGCGGGCGGCTGTCCGGTTCCAAATCTTCCTGACCCTGGCGTTTGCAGGTAGTGCAGATGTAAATCGTCGGCGTCGTCATCGATCGACCTCACGCCCGCTCGGCGACGGGGCGATCAAAGCCCTGCCAGCGATAGATCAAATAAGACAGCGCCCAGCTCGCGACGAAAATGCCGACGACCAGATAGCCGAAATTGGCAAGCCCGCCGTTGAGATTGCCGATCATGTTCCAGAAACCGCCCTCCAGCCCAAGCTTGCCGGCAACGAGGCCCAGCGCCTCGATGCCGCCGATCAGAAGCGCGACCAGGACTGAAATGGCAGTGATGGTGAGATTGTACCAAATCTTGCGGATCGGATTGAGGAATGCCCAGCCGTAAGCGCCGACCATGAGCACGCTGTCGGTGGTGTCGACCAAGGTCATGCCGGCGGTGAACAGAGCCGGGAAGATCATCACCGTGGCGAAGGTCATGCCGCCGGAGGCCTGACTGGCTGCCACCGTGAACAGACTGATCTCGGTCGCGGTATCGAAACCGAGCCCGAATAAAAAGCCGATCGGAAACATCTGCCAGCTGCGCGACACCATGCGAAACAGCGGCCGGAACAGCCGCGCCAGAACGCCGCGGCCGGACAACAGCAGATCAAGCTCATGATCGGCGACCGGCTCGCCGCGCCGCGCGCGGCGAAAGCTTTGCCAAACGTGGCGCAGAATAACGAGATTGATGACTGCGATCGCCAGCAGGAAAAATGCCGAAGCGCCGGTGCCGATGAGACTGCCAATCGCCCTGAAATTCTCGAAACGGCCCTGCAGCGCGAACGCCGTGGTCGCGATCGCCGCGACCGCAACCGCAATGGACAGCGAATGGCCGAGCGAAAAGAACAGCCCGACCGAAACCGGCCGCTTGCCCTCCTGCATCAGCTTGCGCACCACATTGTCGATGGTGGCGATGTGATCGGCGTCGACGGCATGACGCAGCCCAAGCACGTACGCCAGAAATGCGGTGCCGAGGAGTGTCGGCCGTCCCTGTAATGCGATGAACGCCCAGGTCCACACCAGGACGTTGGCAGTGAGCAGCAACGTGTAGATCGCGACAATCTTGCCGCGGTGATCGGCCGACTTATCGTCGACCGCGCCTTTCAGGAAATTGAGCACCAATAGTCCTCGCGTGACCTGCCGTCGGCGCGAGCGAGGACCAAAAGACTTGCGCCTTTTGGATCATCCACAGGTACACCCCGACCCATGTTTGTCGCGTCGACACGATCGATGGCAGGTCTCCTGGCTCGCGGATCGTCGCCTCGTCCTGCCTTCCCGGCGGCCTTAAAACGCCAGTGGCTTAACCGAACGAGACTTCCCGCTCACAGTTGCGGGGGCAGCTGCGGATTTGGCTGGCGCTTTGGTGCCTGCCGCACCGCATTCCCTCTTCGCCCTCTCGCGAGGGACCATCGATGCGCTAGTGATAGATTTCGTTGGGCTGGGCTGTCAATCTCGCCCCACAGTTCCGGTTGCACACATAATGTCCAGCGCAACAAAGCTTAGTCTTATCCTTGGCGGCGCCCGTTCGGGCAAAAGCCGCTATGCCGAGGGTTTGATTGCCGCGCTGCCGCCGCCATGGCGGCCACCTTGGACCTATATTGCGACGGCAGAGGCGGGCGACGCCGAAATGGCGGAACGCATCGCCGTCCATCGCGTTCGGCGTGGAGCGAACTGGCGGACGATCGAGGCCCCGCGCGATCTGCCTGCCGCTTTGAAATCGGCCCAAGGCAAGCCGGTGCTGATCGATTGTCTCACGCTGTGGCTGTCGAATTTGATGCTTGCCGCGGCCGATATCGAGGCCGAAACGGCGCTTTTGGAACAGGCGCTGGCGGCAGCCGCGGCGCCCGCAGTGCTGGTCGCCAACGAAGTCGGTTCCGGCATTGTGCCGGACCATGCGCTCGGGCGGCGGTTTCGCGACTTGCACGGTATTCTCAATCAGCGCATCGCTGCGCGCGCCGATCGCGTCGTGCTTGTCGTTGCAGGCTTGCCGCTCGCGGTGAAAGGAACGCTGTGAGGTGACATTATGAGCGAAACGATCGAAGACGCCGAACGGCATCGCGCCAAGATGGCGAAGCGCAAGGCGGTGCAGGACGCCGAAGTCGCCGAAAAGACGATTGAGAAGGGCTTGCTGATCGTCCACACCGGCACCGGCAAGGGCAAGTCGACGGCGGCGTTCGGGCTGACGCTGCGCATGCTCGGGCGCGGGCATCGCGTCGGCGTGGTGCAGTTCATCAAAGGCGCCTGGCACAGTGCGGAGCGCGATGCGCTGGTGAAATTCGGCGATCAACTGGTCTGGCACACGATGGGCGAGGGCTTTACCTGGGAGACGCAAGATCGCGCGCGCGATGTCGCGGCGGCCGAGCGTGCCTGGGCGAAGGCGTGCGAAATGATGGCCGATCCGAGTTTCGCAATGATCGTTCTCGACGAGCTTAATATCGCGCTGCGCTACGATTATCTCGCGCTCGACACGGTCATCGCTACGCTTGCGACGCGGCGGCCCGGTTTGCATGTCGTCGTCACCGGCCGTAACGCCAAGCCGGAACTGATCGCCGCCGCCGATCTCGTCACCGAGATGACCTTGGTCAAGCATCACTTCGCCGCCGGCGTGAAGGCGCAGCCCGGCATCGAGTTCTAACACCATGCCGGCGCGCGCGCTGATGTTTCAGGGCACCGGCTCCGACGTGGGCAAGTCGCTCATCGTCGCCGGCCTGGCGCGCGCCTTGACGCTGCGCGGTCTCACCGTGCGCCCGTTCAAGCCGCAGAACATGTCGAACAATGCGGCGGTGACCGAGGATGGCGGCGAGATCGGCCGCGCGCAAGCTTTGCAGGCGCGCGCGGCGCGGGCGCCGGCGAGCGTCCACATGAATCCGGTGCTGCTGAAACCGCAGAGCGAAGTCGGCGCGCAGATCGTGGTGCAAGGCAAAGTTCACGGCAGCGCCAAGGCGGCCGCCTATCAAGAGATGAAGCGCGAATTGCTGCCCTACGTGCTCGAAAGTTTCGAACAGTTGCGCAGCGAGGCCGACATTGTGCTGGTCGAAGGCGCCGGCAGCGCCGCCGAAGTGAATTTACGCAGTAACGACATTGCCAATATGGGCTTCGCCCAGGCGGCGGGCGTGCCGGTCATTCTCATCGGCGACATCGATCGCGGCGGCGTGATCGCGAGCCTCGTCGGCACCAAAGCCGTCATCGCGCCGGAAGATGCCGCGCTGATTTGCGGCTTCATCGTCAATAAATTTCGCGGCGATCCCGCCCTATTTGCAACCGGTATGGAGCGCATCGCGCAGCTGACGGGCTGGGAAGCGCTCGGCCTCGTGCCGCACTTCGCCGATGCAAGACGGCTTCCCGCCGAGGATGCATTGGCGCTCGAGCAAATCCCGGACCGGAAATCCGGCGCGCAATTGCGCATCGCCGTGCCGATCTTGCCGCATATCGCCAATTTCGACGATCTCGATCCGCTCGATGCCGAGCCCGCGGTCGATCTGGTTCGGGTGAACCCGGGCGGCGTGCTGCCCGGCGACGCCGACCTCATCGTGCTGCCCGGGTCGAAAGCGACCATCGCTGATCTGAACGCGCTGCGTGGAGCCGGCTTCGATATCGATATCGCCGCGCATCGCCGCCGCGGCGGCACGGTTCTGGGCCTATGCGGCGGTTATCAGATGTTGGGCCGCGCGATTGCCGATCCGGACGGCGTCGAAGGCCCGCCGGCCAAAGTCGACGGGCTCGGCCTCATCGATGTCGTGACCACGCTATCCGGCGAAAAACGTCTCGAACCGGTGCGCGGGACGACGAGTGGTGGAGCGTCATTCTTCGGGTATGAGATGCATATGGGCGTGACCGAAGGCCCCGATCGCGCCCGGCCGTTTGCGCATCTCGCCGATGGTTCGCCGGAAGGCGCGGTCTCGGCCGACGGGCGCGTCATCGGCACCTACATCCACGGCCTGTTCGCCGACGACCGGCAACGTTCGGCCTGGCTCGCCCGTTTTGCCGCAGGCTCTGCGAATGTCGCTTACGACGCGCTGGTCGAAGAAACGCTTGACGCGCTCGCGGCGCACCTCGCCGCGCATCTCGATATCGATCGCCTGCTCAAGCTCGCACGATAAACAGCGCCACGAATAAGGCGAGCAACACGATCAGCACCGCGTCGGCGCGGCGGAATAAGGCCAGCGCCCGGCGGATGTCGGCGGCATCGGCGTTGCGGCGGCCAAAGCCCATCACGGCATCGTCGACCTTGACGCCGGCATAGACGCGCGGGCCGGCGAGCGCGAGGCCGAGCGCGCCCGCCATGGCGGCTTCCGGATAGCCGGCATTCGGCGAGCGATGGCGTGCGGCGTCCTGCCACGTGGCGCTCAAGGCCGCGCCGGCGGCGAACCTTTCGCTGGTCGCTGCTGCGGCGATCAGCAACAGCGCCGCAAGCCGCGATGCCGGCAGGTTGACCAGATCGTCGAGCCTGGCGGTGGCCCGGCCGAAAGCCGCATGGCGCGTGCTGCGATGGCCGATCATGCTGTCGGCGGTATTGATCGCTTTGTAGACCGCGGCTCCAGGAAGTCCGGCGACGGCCATCCACAGGACCGGCGCCACAATCGCATCGGAGAAATTCTCGGCAAGGCTTTCGATTGCGGCGCGCGCCACGCCCGAGGCGTCAAGCGTCGCGACATCGCGTCCGACGATATGCGCGACCGCGGCGCGGCCGGCCACGACGCCCCCCGTCTCCAGCGCGGTGGCGACATCGGCGACATGGCGGTACAAGCTTCGTTGGGCGAGCAGCGTGCTGGCCAGGAGCGCCACGGCAAATGTGCCGAATGGCGGACGAAACAGCGTGTGTTGCAAGAGATAAGCGATCGATCCGACAATGATTAAGACAACTAAAAGCGTAATGATGCCGGCGATCCGCCGCCGGACCTGTCCGTCCGTGTCGCGGTTGAGGAGGCGGTCAAGGAGGCCGATCAAGCCGCCGATCCAAGTCACCGGATGGCCGATGACCCGCAACAGCTGTGGCGGGTAACCGAGAGCGAGCTCGATCAGCATGGCGAGAAGCGCGAGCGCAACGAACATGATGGCCTATAAGGGCGCGGACGAGCCGCTCGGGCACGGTGGCGATCTCGGTGCCGCCCGGAAAATGTTCCCCGGCGGACCCGAACCCTTTGTCGACCTGTCGACCGGGATCAACCCTATTCCTTATCCTGTTCCGGCCTTGTCCGCGGATTTGTTTGCAAGATTGCCCGATTTCACGGCGCTCGAAAATCTCGTCACGGTTGCGGTAACGACGTATGGAGCGCCGTCGGCTCGTCACATCGTGGCGGCGTCCGGTACGCAGTTGCTGCTGCCGGTGATCTTGGGGCTTGTGCCGCCCGGACGCGCTGTCGTACTGGCGCCGACCTATGTCGAACACGCCCGGGCCGCCGCGCTGGTCGGGCATAGCGTTATGGAAGTTCGCGATCTCTCGGCCTTTGGCGATGCCGGACTCAGCGATGCCGCACTTGCGATCCTGACCAACCCGAACAATCCGGACGGAAGGCTGTTTGCCAAAGACGAGCTGATGGCCGTCGCCAAGAAGCTGCGGTCGCGCGGCGGATTGCTCGTGGTCGATGAGGCTTTCATGGATGTCGGGCCGGCGGATGCGAGCCTCGCCGGCGAGGTTGCTTTCGGCAATATCGTGGTGCTGCGCTCATTCGGCAAATTCTTCGGTCTCGCCGGCCTGCGGCTTGGCTTCGCGCTCGCGACGCCTGTGCTGGCAGAGCGCATCGCGTCGCTGCTCGGTCCCTGGGCGGTTTCCGGGCCGGCGCTGGCTGTCGGCACACAAGCGCTGGCGGATCGGGCCTGGATCGAAGCGACGCGAATCCGGCTCGCGGAAGCAGCAAACAGGCTCGATGCGATTCTCATCGGATCGGGCCTCGATGTGGTCGGCGGCACGACCTTGTTTCGGCTTGCGCAAAGCCGCGCCGCCAAGGACCTTTTTCATCATCTCGGACGCGCTGGAATATTTGCGCGCAGGTTCCCTGATCATCCGGCCTGGCTGCGCATCGGCCTGCCGGCGGCGGAGCCAGATTGGCAGCGCTTGCAAGCGGCAATGGCCGTCTTCGGCAAGACCGGCTAGAGTCTTCCCATGAACCTGCGCGCCAATCAGAAAGCCGAAGCGCCTGCTAGCGTGAGCGCGCCGGCGATGAGTTTCGATGCGGCGTTCCGTGCGCGGTTGCGTGACCTTCTGGTTTGGCGCCGCGACGTGCGGCGCTTCCGGCGCGATCCGTTGCCAGGCGGCGCTTTGGAATCGCTTCTCGAATTTGCCTGTCTCGCTCCCTCGGTAGGTTTGAGCCAGCCGTGGCGCTTCGTCATCGTCGACGATCGCGCGCTCCGCGCAGCGATCCGCAAGAACTTCGAAGCCTGCAACGCGCAGGCGCTCGCGGCGCAGGCGCCGGAACGCGCGAGCCTCTATGCCAAACTGAAAGTTGCCGGATTGGACGAAGCGCCCGCGCATGTCGCCGTCTTCGCCGATCGTTCGACCGAACAGGGCCACGGCCTCGGCCGCCATACCATGCCGGAAATGATCGACTATTCCGCGGTGATGGCGGTGCACACGATCTGGCTTGCCGCGCGGGCGCAAGGCATCGGCATGGGCTGGGTTTCGATCCTCGATCCCAAAGCGGTGGCGGCAATTCTGAGCGTGCCCGAAGATTGGAAATTCATCGGCTATTTTTGTCTCGGCCATCCGCAAGCCGAAGACGTCGTCCCGGAGCTCGAACGCGCCGGATGGGAGGAGCGGCGATTGCCGTCCTCGATCATCGTCCGGCGTTGAGCCGCGCCGCATCGGCGAAACATCGCAGCACCATTTGTCTGAACACCAACGCCATTTATCTTAATGCAATGTGCCAAAACAGGGCACATCTGCTGGCACCCGCCTTGCTCTCATGAACCTGGCCGTTTGCGCGTGTTTCGCAACAACAAAATCTGTCGGCAAAAACCCGCGCAATCACGGCGAGTGCAACACACGCCGATCGAATCTGATCGGCACGCGTTTGTGGGAGAGAGCGGTGTTAACCCTTCGCTGTGCCAGACTGGTCTCATGGTCCGCGCGCCTCGGCGCCGCGGCCGCATTGTCGGTGTTAGCTTGGTCCGTCTTCGCCTGCACCGCGGCTTCCGCCGGCGGCATCGAAGTCGATAGTTGCGTCGGATCGCGCTATTCCATCACCTGCGTCTCGCGCTGGGGCGCTTACAGCGACCCCTATATCAGGCTGATACAGCCCGCGACCGAAGCTGAAAAAGCGATTGCGGCGGAGCGCGACCGCAAATGGCAGGCGCGCTGCCGTCCGGTCATATTCCACGACCATTACGGCGTTCCGCGATATCAATACGCCGCGCTCGGCTGCGAGTTCGGCGTCATCGAATAAAGATCGGCGGGATCGGAAGGTTGGTGCGAGTCGCTAATGCAAGGCGCTCGCGCTCGCGGGTTTCAGGGCGCTTACCGGCTGACCGACCTTGACCTGACCCGCTAGATTCTGCGCCGGCGGATGCTGGCCCGGCAAATATCTGGCCACCACAATCGGGTCGAGCTGTTTCTCCGCGCTGTCCGCCAGGCGGCGCCAGACCTCGTCGCGCCCGAATAGTGCGATGCCGAGATAGCCGCGCACGGTCAGCGTCTGTCCGTCGGGGCTCACCGTCATCATCGCGTTGTAGACGTTGCCGTCGCGCGGATCGAGAATATTGCCGCCTTCATAGGTGAGGCCGTTCCGCGTCATGTTCCTGATCAGCGGAATTCCGAGCAGCGGAGCATTCCTGCGGTCGTCCTTGCAAGCCGAACAGATCGGATTCCTCGGCTCGCCCGGCCCTTGGAACGTCTTGGCGATCACGCCTTCATAGCGGCCGCCGCGCTCGATGAAGAGGAACCAGCCAACGGTCGCCCCCGTTTGCTCGTCAACCTTCTGCCAAAGCCCGGTCACTGAAGGCTCAGCCGCTGCCTGCTGCACCGCGGCGATCGGCGCTGCGAGTCCCAGCAACAGCGCCGCCACGACCGGGTTGATAACGAGCTTTGCAAATCGGCCTGCCACGCAAGTCTCCATTTGCTCGAAACATACAAGAATCAATGATTTGGTGACGGAAAATTTTGGCCCACAATGCGGTGATTTCGCGACGGCTGTTTCGGCGTTCGCGGCGTGGGCACAGGGTCATCCGCCCCTGACCGCCGGGGATAACACAGCGGAATAATCGGCGCTGGAGGTGCGCGATGGTCCGCAAAAAGGTTTGAACGCCTTGCCGGCAGTGTTATGTGGTCGCGGCAGACCAAGCTCACGGCCCAGGACACTCGCGCTTTCGTCACACCGGCCAGGGTCGCGAGCTTGGCATGTGTCCTTGTCGCGACTTTCACACAATTCCGTGACAGCCAAATCCGTGACCATTAGGCCGTGACCCATGCGCGTAAACGTCCCTATTTCCGCCGGGGCTTGGGCCGGCTTATTCAGCCGCTGGGATGTTCTCGCGTTTCTTTTGATCCTCGGTCTCTTGGTGTTCCTCGGCGAGGCGAGCCGCCATCTGTTTGAGCCGCTTACCGAGTTGCAGCAGACCCCGACCTCGCTCGACCCGCGCAACCTGCCTGAATATGCCGCACGCACCACGCTACGCATGCTCATCGCCATGGTGCTGTCGCTGATTTTCACCTTCACCTACGCGACACTTGCCGCCAAGAGCAAAGCCGCCGAGCGGTTGCTGGTGCCTTTGCTCGACATTCTGCAATCGGTGCCGATCCTGGGCTTCATCTCGGTCACCGTCGTCTTCTTCATGGCGCTCGCGCCGGGCCGCGTGCTCGGCGCCGAATTTGCCTCGATCTTCGCGATCTTCACCAGCCAAGCCTGGAATATGGCTTTCAGCTTCTACCAATCCTTGCGCACGATCCCGACCGAGCTCGAAGAGGCCTCGCGCAATTTCAGGCTTAGCCCTTGGATGCGATTTTGGCGGCTCGACGTGCCGTTCGCCACGCCGCAGCTCATCTGGAACATGATGATGTCGATGTCGGGGAGCTGGTTCTTCGTCGTCGCCTCGGAAGCGATCAGCGTCGGCAATACGACGGTCACGCTTCCCGGTGTTGGCTCCTATATCGCGCTCGCCATCGAGCACCGCGATCTTGTCGCGGTGAGCTGGGCGATCGGCGCCATGCTGGTGGTGATCTTCGTCTACGACCAGGTGCTGTTCCGGCCGCTCGTGGCCTGGGCCGACCGCTTCCGTTTCGAGCAAGAGCCCGGTGCTCTGGCGCCGGAATCATGGGTGTTCGACGTGCTGCGGCGGTCGCGCCTGGTCGAGCGCTTGACCGAGCCGTTTGCGGCCTTGTGGCGGCTGACGTTTCGGCCGCGCCGGGGCGACAAGCCGGCGCTGGTCGCGCGCGCGGCCTCGGGCGCGCCGGGCCGCTTCACGTTCCAGATCGGCGTGATTGTTGCTTCCCTCGCCGCGGTCGCCTTGTGGCAGGTCGTGAGCTTTTCCATCGAAGGCATCACGCTCGCCGACGTCATGACCACGCTCGTGCTCGGTCTTGCCACGCTTGCCCGCGTCGTCGTGCTGATCGCCATCGCCAGCGTAATCTGGGTGCCGATCGGCGTGTGGGTTGGCGTCCGGCCGCGTATCGCCAACCTCGTTCAGCCGGTGGCGCAATTCCTCGCCGCCTTTCCGGCGAATTTGCTGTTTCCGATCGTGGTCTCGGTCATCGTCGCCTGGAAGCTCAACCCGAATATCTGGCTCAGCCCGCTGATGATCCTTGGCACGCAATGGTACATTCTGTTCAATGTCATCGCCGGCGCCTCCGCCATTCCCAATGAGCTGCGGGCCGTCGGCGTCAATCTGCGGGTGCGCGGCTGGCTGTGGTGGCGGCGCATCGCGCTGCCGGCGGTGCTGCCCTATTATGTCACCGGCGCGATCACGGCATCGGGCGGTTCGTGGAACGCCAGCATCGTCGCCGAGGTTGCGTCCTGGGGCGATGTGCATCTGCAAGCCGATGGGCTTGGCGCCTATATCGCGCAGCAGACCGATGCCGGCGACTTCCACAAGATCGTGCTCGGCATCGCCGTGATGAGCCTGTTCGTCGTCGTCATCAATCGCTTGTTCTGGCGTCCATTGTATTATTACGCCGAACGCAAATTCCGCTTGGGGTGAGGATCGTAGCGAGGACCGAATGACAGCCGCTCTGCTCGATATTCATGGCTTGCGCCAGTCGTTTCCGCGCGCCGACGGCGGCGAGCATCTGGTGCTTGACGGTGTCGAACTGTCGCTGAACCAAGGCCAGATTGTCGGTCTTCTCGGGCGCACCGGCTCGGGCAAGTCGACCTTGCTGCGCCTGATCGCCGGACTTGCGCAACCTTCGGGCGGGACCGTCACTTATCTGGGCCAGCCGGTGAATGCGCCGGCGGCCGGCATCGCCATGGTGTTCCAGTCCTTCGCGCTGTTTCCCTGGCTGACGGTGCTGGAAAACGTGCAACTCGGCCTCGAGGCGCTCGGCTTGCCGTTGCCGGAAATCCGCAAGCGTGCGCTGGCGGCGATCGATCTGATCGGGCTCGACGGTTACGAGTCCGCCTATCCGCGCGAATTGTCAGGCGGCATGCGTCAGCGCGTCGGCTTTGCCCGCGCGCTTGTCGTGCATCCGAATATTCTGTTGATGGACGAGCCGTTCTCGGCGCTCGACGTGCTCACCGCGGAGACCTTGCGCACCGACTTCCTCGAACTCTGGGGCGAGGGCAAGCTGCCGATCAAGGGCGTGATCCTGGTGACCCACAATATCGAGGAGGCGGTGCTGATGTGCGACCGCATCCTGCTGTTCTCCACCAATCCGGGTCGCATCATCAGCGACATCCCGGTCGATCTGAAACAGCCGCGCAACCGTCTCGATCCGCAGTTTCACGACATGGTCGAGAAAATCTACGTGGCGATGACCGCGCGCAAGCCGGCGCCGATGCAGATCGGGACGGTGCCCGCCGCGACCATGAACACGGTGTTGCCGCGGGTGTCGGCCAATCTGTTGTCCGGCCTCATCGAGACGCTCGCTGCGCCGCAATTCAACGGCAAAGCTGACTTGCCGGTGCTCGCCGACGAGCTTGCGATGGATTCCGATGAATTTCTCCCGGTTGCCGAGTCGCTGCAAATGTTGCGGTTCGCGGAGATCGAAGGCGGTGACATCAAGCTCACCGATATCGGCAAGCAGTTCGTCGAATTGGCTACCGACGATCGCAAGAAGCTGTTTCAGCGCCAACTCTTGGCCCAGGTTCCGCTCGCCGCGCATATCCGCCGCGTGCTCCAGGAGCGCGCCAATCACGTGGCGCCGAAAAGCCGGTTCCGCGACGAACTGGAAGATCATATGAGCACCGAGGATGCCGAGCACACGCTGCGGGCGGTGACGGCCTGGGGACGCTATGCCGAGGTCTTCGCCTATGACGACGATTCCGAGACGTTCAGTCTCGAAAATCCGACCTGAGTTCCCCGGGCCGTCTCGCGAATTGGGCGCGGAAAACGCCCCTTGAGGCCTCTTGCAACCTGCCATTCGGGCCTATTACCGTAGCCACGCTGACTGGAGCAAAGTCGTCCGGAGATGAGGGCGATCGATGCTTTGGGATTTCGAGACTGCGTGATCCTTCAGGAAAAATCGCACTGCAACCGCTTCGCGGAGCGGGTTTTTCCCTGGATCGCGCTCGAAAAGCGAGGGCGACTATGTCGGTACTTCCTAACATCGAAGGCGGCTCACGCGTGCACTGGCTGTTGCTGGGCTCGTTGGCGCTCAACTTGTTTTTTGTCGGCGCGGCGGGAGCGGTTGCGTTCCGCTATGCCAGTCCGGTGCCGCTGACGACGGTTGCGCATATCGACCACAGCCTGGTCGGAAGGCTCAATCGCATTGCGGACAGTCTGCCGCCGACGGATGCCGATGCGATGCGCGCCGAGCTGCGCCAGGATGCGGTGATGATCGCGTCGGCGCAGGCCGACCTTCGGCTGTCGCAAGAAGACGTGCGCAAAAGCCTCCGCGCCGAACCGTTCAATGCTGATACGATGCGCAGCGCGATGGCGGAAAATCACGCCGCGCGCGACCGGTTCGACGAGGTCATCTACGACATGCTGGCGTCGGCCGCCGCCAAAATGTCAATCGTCGGCCGCAACAAGCTCGCCGATTGGCCTGCCGCGCGCGCCAATGCGCGGCCGGTGCAGTAGCGCAAACAAGTTCTCTAGGCCGCGCTGCGCCGCCCGTTAGCCGCGATCGCGAGCAGCGCGCGCTCGGCGATGGTGTCGGCGAGCGCGGGCTTGCGCCGCGAATCGAGCACCGCGTCGGCGAGTTCGGCCATCGTCGCGCCAAGCCGTGCTGCGCTCCAGTTTTTCAGCGCGATGCCGATGAGATCCTTGCGGCGAAAATGTAGGGGCGGCTGCACCGCATCGAGCGAGAACGGCGCCCCGCTCTCCATCGCGATGCGCCATTTGTGCAATTGCGCCACCTGGCGCTGGGCGGCGAACAGGATCGATCCCGCATTGGTGCCCGCGGTGCGGGCCTTACCGAGCTCTTTTTCGAACTCCGCCGGTCGGCCCGCGAAGGCCGCATCGACGATGTCGTCGAGCGCCAGCGCCGAGGCGTCGGACACCACCGCCATGACATCGTTGACACTGACTTGCCCGTGGCCGTGCGCGTAGAGCGCAAGCTTATTCAGTTCGCTGCGCGAGGCCGATCGGTCGCCGCCGAGCAACGGGATCAGCAAATTGCGCGCGTCGGGCGCGATGACAAGGCCGGCGACGCGCATCTCGCTATCGATCAATTGCGCGCGGTCGCGTTCGCTGTCGGCATAGCAGGGCAGCGCCGCGGCATTTTTGGCGCGCTCGCACAAGACGCGCAGCGGCGCGTTGCGCCGCAGATCGCCGGCCTCGATCACGATGCGGCAGCCGGTGATGTCGACGTCGAGCAGCGCCTCGACCGCCGGCGCGATATTGCGGGCGCCGGCTTTCACCCACACCGCGCGGCGGCCGCCGAACAGCGGAATGGTCTGCGCTTCCTCGACCAGCCGCGCCGGATTGGCGGCCAAGTCCTCGCCCTCAAGCCGGGCCAGCGCGAACGGATCGTTGACGTCGTCGACCGACGCCTTGACGAGTGCGGTGGCGCGTTCGCTGACCAGGCCCGCGTCCGGGCCGAATACCAGCATCACCGGCCGCGCCGGATCGGGGCGCGCCACAAAGGCATCGGCATTGGCGGCTTTGATCGCAACCATAATCGAGATCTAAGCACGATCCGGAACAGTGGAAACCGGCACTGCGGACAAATCAGCCGTCGCTACGGATTACGTCCCGGCGACGAAATACGACGCCAGCCGGTTGCGGATCGCCTCGGCGACGATCAGGACGGCGCGGTCTTCGGCGTCGCGTTTGGCGCGCTGGATGGCGAAGCGCTGCTCCGGTCCCGGAGCGTCGGTGTCGACATGCGAGAACGCCGTATCCTTGAGCACGACCTTGCCGGTGGCGATTTCGGTAAGCTGGTAGCTCACGCTGACGCCGTTCATTTCCGCGGTCGGCCGGCCGCTGCTGACGTCGACGATTACGGTCAGCCCGGTCGGCGTGATCGTCATGGTGAGACGATGGGTCGGCGCATTGGCGCCGGCGGCGTTGTTGAGATCGTATTGCAGCGCGTTGCGCATGCTGACGGCGAGCCGGGCGGCGGGGGAGCCCTGGCGCGTCGGGATCGGCGGAATCTCGACTTCGGCGAGCTTGTCGCGAACGCTGTCGGTGCCGGGCGGCGCATCGTTGCGCCCATAAAGCGGCTCGAAGCAGCCGGCCGTCAGGCCCGCCGCCGCAAGCACCACGGCGAGCCGCGCCAACCCGCGCCAGTCCCTCACTTGCTCACGCGACGACATTGACGATCCGTTGCGGCACGACGATCACCTTCTTGGGCGCCTTGCCTTCCAACGCCTTTTTTACCGCATCCAGCGCCAGAACGGCAGCCTCGATATCGGCATTTTCGGCGTCGCGGGCGACCGTCACATCGGCCCGCTTCTTGCCGTTGATCTGGACCGGCAGCGTGATCGTGGTCTCGACCAGGAGATTGCGCTCGGCCTGTGGCCACGGCGCCTGCGCAGCGAGCGAATTGTGACCGAGCATGGCCCAGCATTCCTCGGCAAGATGCGGCATCATCGGGTTGAACAGTTGCACAAGAATATTAATCGCTTCCCGCATCGCCCAGCGCAGGTCAGGCGCGATGCCGCCGTCCTCGGTATCGATATTGCCGATGAACTCGTTGATCTTATTCGCGAATTCGTAGATCGCCGCCACACAAACATTGAAGTGCAGCTTTTCAATGTCATCGGTGACTTTGGCCAAAGCGGAATGGGTCGCCTTGCGTAGGCCCGCGGCCGCCGGCGAGAACTGCGCCGGGCGCGCGTCAGGCGCCGACGCGGCGATTTCGGCGCTCTCGCCAACGAGCCGCCACAGCCGTTGTGCAAAGCGGAACGAACCCTGGACGCCGCGCTCGGTCCATTCCACGTCGCGGTCGGGCGGTGAGTCCGACAGCATGAACCAGCGCGCCACGTCGGCGCCGTAGCCGGCGATAATCTCGTCGGGGTCGACGGTGTTCTTCTTCGACTTCGACATCTTCTCGATGGCGCCGATTTCGACTTCTTCGCCGGTCGTGAGCAAAGTGGCGCGCCGCGCTTCGCCGTCGGTCTCGATCTTCACATCCGCCGGCGTCACCCATTCGCCGTTCTGGGTGCGATAAGTTTCGTGCACCACCATGCCCTGGGTGAACAGGCCCGCGAACGGCTCTTCGAGCCCGACATGCCCGGTCATCTTCATGGCGCGGGTGAAGAAGCGGCTATAGAGCAGATGCAGGATCGCGTGCTCGATGCCGCCGATATATTGATCGACCGGCATCCAATCGTCGACCATCGGCCGGTCGGTCGGCGCGGTCGCGATCCACGGATCGGTGAAGCGCTCGAAATACCATGACGAGTCGACGAAGGTATCCATCGTGTCGGTTTCGCGCCGCGCCTTGCCGCCGCATTGCGGGCAGGCGACCTGCTTCCAGGTCGGATGGTGGTCGAGCGGATTGCCCGGACGATCGAAGGTCACGTCTTCGGGCAGCGTCACCGGCAGATCCTGTTCCGGCACCGCGAGCACGCCGCATTTCTCGCAATGAATGATCGGGATCGGACAACCCCAATAGCGCTGCCGCGAAATGCCCCAGTCGCGCAGACGGAAATTCACCTGGCGCTGCGCCACCGGGCGATTGCCTGAAGTCTCTTTCTCCAGACGCCGCGCGACTTCTTCTTTCGCTTCCGCGATCGTCATGCCGTCGAGGAAACGCGAATTGATCATGCGGCCGTCGCCGTCATAGGCGGTGTCGGTGATGACGAAAGTCTTCGGGTCCTGGCCGGGCGGGCACACCACCGGGACATTGCCGAGGCCGTATGTGTTGACGAAATCCAAGTCGCGCTGGTCGTGCGCCGGGCAGCCGAAAATCGCGCCGGTGCCGTACTCCATCAAAATGAAATTGGCGACATAGACCGGCAGCGTCCACGATTTGTCGAACGGGTGGATCGCCCGGATGCCGGTATCAAAACCCTTCTTCTCGGCGGTGTCGATGTCGGCTTGCGCCGTGCCGTGATGGCGACACTCCTCGATGAATTTTTGCAGCGCCGGGTTCTTCTTCGCCGCCGCCGCGGCGAGCGGATGATCCGGCGCCAGCGCCATGAATTTGGCGCCGAACAAAGTGTCCGGCCGCGTCGTGAAAATCTCGAGCTCGCTCTTGCCGTCGGGCGTCGTTTTCGGATCGAGCGCGAAACGGACCAGCAAGCCTTCCGAGCGGCCGATCCAGTTCTTCTGCATCAGCCGCACTTTGTCCGGCCAGCGGTCGAGAACATCGAGCGCGTCCAGCAGCGACGGCGCGAATTTGGTGATGGCGAAGAACCACTGCGTCAGCTCGCGCTGCTCGACCAAGGCGCCTGAGCGCCAGCCGCGGCCGTCGATCACTTGTTCATTCGCCAGCACCGTCTGATCGACCGGATCCCAATTCACTTTCGATTGCTTGCGCTCGACGAGGCCCGCGCGCAGAAAGTCGAGAAACATTTTTTGCTGATGCTTGTAGTAAGCCGGGTCGCAAGTGGCGATTTCGCGGCTCCAGTCGAGCGACAGCCCCATCGATTTGAGCTGCTTCTTCATCGCCGCGATGTTCTGGTAGGTCCATTCCTTGGGATGGACCTTGCGCTCCATCGCGGCGTTCTCGGCCGGCATGCCGAACGCGTCCCAGCCCATCGGATGCAGCACGTTGAAGCCCATCGCGCGCTTGAACCGGGCCACCACGTCGCCCATCGTGTAATTGCGCACGTGGCCCATATGGATGCGCCCCGACGGATAGGGGAACATTTCCAACACGTAGTATTTCTTGCGCGGGTCGTCGTTCCGCGTCGCGAAGATGCCGCGCTCGTCCCAGGTTTTCTGCCAGCGCGCCTCGGCGTCACGGGCGTTGTAGCGGTCTGCAGTCATTGCAATTCCGGTTGGAATCACGGCTGTTTCGGGGCCGCCGGACGTGACACGAAAGGGCGCGGCGGGTCAATGCAATGCCGGGACGCTTCAAAGGCCTTGCGGAAAACCCTATGATTCATGACCAATACTCCGACCAGGTTATGACCTTATGAACGCATCGGTTATCTCGGCGCTGGCGGCGCTGGCAGGAGCCACCATCGGCGGACTCATGACCGTCATCGCGTCGTGGCTCGTGCAACAGCGCGAGGCGCGGGCGCAATGGTTTACCCATGACCGGTTGCGCCGCGAGGACATCTATAAGGAATTCATCGATCAAGCGTCGAAATGCTATGTCGACGCACTCCAGCATGACGCTACCAAGCCGGACATTGGCGGTTTGGTCGTGCTCTATTCGACGATCAACCGGATGCGCGTTCTGTCCTCGCCGCAAGTGGTCGCTAGCGCCGAACGTGTCGTGCAACGGATTCTCGATACTTATCTCGAGCCGGACAAAAGCTTTCTCGAGCTGCGCGACATGGTTAAGAGCCGGGCGATTGATCTGCTCGAGGAATTCGCCGACGTCAGCCGCGAAGAATTCGCGACGCTGCGCGCGCGGTATTTCTGACCGGCAATGATTCATGATCGCAGCGTGTCCTAATCCGGCGTGCGCAGGCTCCAGCCGGCATTTTGCACCAGCCGTTTGTCCTCGAGCCGGGAGACGATGGCGTCGAGTTCCTTGGCATCGGCCGTGGTGCCGAGCAAGGTCGCGACGAGCTCCGTGCCACCCTGCTCGCGTTCGTTGATTTCGATGTCGCGCACTGGATAGGCGGCCGCCGCCAATTCCTCGGTGAGCAGATCGCGCGCCGCGTCGAGGTCGCCGGTATTGGTCGTCATGCGCACTTCGTAGATCGCCTCGGTCGCGGCTTCCGTCAGCGGCGCGCGATTGATGGCGTTGACCAGCGGGCGCAGGAGCGTATTGCCCGCGAGCACGAAAGCGGTCAGCGCGATGGCCTCGAAGGCGAGATCGGCGCCGGCGCAGGCGCCGACCGCGGCCGAGCACCACAAGGTCGCCGCCGTATTGAGCCCCCAGACATTGCTGCCTTCCTTCATGATCACGCCGGCGCCGAGGAAGCCGACGCCGGACACCACATAGGCGATGATCTGGGTGGCGCCGGCATTGCCGTTCAAATGCATGCCGATATCGACGAAGGTCGCCGCTCCCACGGCGACCAGCACATGGGTGCGCAAGCCGCCGCCGCGCTGCCGGTACTGCCGCTCCGCCCCGATCAAAGTGCCGAGCACGAAGGCCGCGAACAGGCTGACCAGCGAATCGAGGAAATCGTGGACTTCGAACGAATGAAGGAATGCCATCTGAAGGAGTACCTTGCCGGGCCTCGTTTCCTGGATGCGGACACATCGTCCGAAATGCGCGAAGCGTCAACGGCAGACTCCCTCTCCCCGCACGGGGGGAGGGTGGGGTGAGGGGGCGTTTCCGCTAGGCTCAGAATCGCGGCGAGGCCCCCTCACCCTCGTTCGCTTCGCTCACTCGACCTCTCCCCGCGCGGCGGCGGATCATTCCTCGTGGTTCTCACTCCATCCATTGCAATGCGCCCGCTCGTGGCGGACGTAAGCCCTCAGATTCTTGACCGGCCCGTTGCGCGGGATCACCAGGAAGCAGGTGTGGCCGATCTCCCAGGAGCAGGCGTCGGCGTGGACGCCCCTGTGGGCGCAAGCCTGTCTCGCCGCCTGTAGCGGCAGCACGCGCTCGATCACTTGCCCGGGATAGGCGTGATCGTAGCGCTGCGGCGGTTCGAGAACGTAGATCGGCATTTTTCCTCGGCTTGGGGTTCTCTGGCTTTCGTTATGATCTTTTGTCACGCCGGGGTTGTCCGCCGCGCGATATGCTGCGGCGATGCCCGGGCCGCCGCTTAATATTCTACCCGATATGTTCTGGGATGTGTTCGCGCCCTATGGCGCGCTGCACGTCTTCACCGTCGGCGTTTGTCTTCTGGTCATCGCCGGCCTCGCTCTAGCCGGCCGCGCTTTGTCGGCGACGCGGGAAGAAGTCCTGCGGCGCGGGCTCGGCCTATTCGGCCTCTTCTATTGGCTGTCTTATAACGTGTGGTGGAATCGCTACGGCGTCGATCTTGCCACCGGCCTGCCGCTGCAGATTTGCGATTGCAACGGCGTGATCGCGCCGCTCGCTTTGCTCACCCAGCACCGCTGGCTGCGCGCGACGCTCTATTACTGGGCCTTCGCGTTTTCGACCCAGGCCTTCATCCAGCCGGCGCTGCAAGCCGGGCCGGCGCACTTGTTGTTCTACTGGTTCTGGGCGCAGCACACGATCATTCTTGGCTACGCCGTCTACGATCTCGCGGTGCTGCATTTCCGGCCGCAATGGCGCGACCTGTTGCGCTGTTACGCGGTCAGCGCGGTCTATCTTGCCGTCGTCGTGCTGCTCGATCTCGCGCTCGGCGCCGACTACGGCTTTCTCGGCAATTTGCCGCCGGACCAGATTCCGCCGTTCGTCGCCGCGCTCGGGCCGTGGCCGGCCCGCGCCGTTATTCTGGTCATGCTCTCCGCCGCAGCCTGTGCGATCGCACAGCTGCCTTGGGAGCTGACCAGACGGCGCCAGCCGGCTTGAGATTTCGTGCTTTAAGCAACCGCCGCGGCGGTTCGCGGTCGTCCCATGCCCAGCAGCGCGTCGAGGCTGTAAGCGCCGCCGCCGTAGGCGAAGACATAGAGCATGCCGCCCATCATCGCGACGTGTCCGAAGAATGAGGCGCGCTGCTCGCGGACCTGTTCGAGCGGCATCGCCCAATAGGGATGGAAGATGACGGCGAGCGAGATCAAATAGAGGAACAGCGCAAGCCCGACCCAACGCGTCAGCAAGCCGAACATCAGCATCAGGCCGCCGCCGAGTTCGAGCGCGATCACGCCATAGATCAATAGACCCGCGAACGGGATGCCGTGGCCCGTCATCTGCGCCGAAGTGGCGCCGATCGTCGACAGCTTA
Source organism: Xanthobacteraceae bacterium (assembly GCA_035642635.1). Taxonomy (GTDB): domain Bacteria; phylum Pseudomonadota; class Alphaproteobacteria; order Rhizobiales; family Xanthobacteraceae; genus BOG-931. The sequence continues at coordinate 8,265 of DASQRX010000171.1, read as the reverse complement.
TTGTAGCCGCCGAAAACGAAGATGAGAGCCAACAGAAAACGTCCCAACACCGGCACGAACTTTTCCACCGCGTCCATCGCTGTTTCCGTCTTTTTACGATAGCCGCCCCGGCGTGAATTTCTGCAGTGCACGCGCTGTGTCAACGGCGTGCAAGCTCACGCGACTATCAAGGAGTCGTGAGGACGGCGCGTAACCAGCGCGTAAACGCGCGACGCTGGCAACACGCGCGAAGTGAACGCGGTGCGATTGGAAAAGTGTCGAGAAGCAGTTTGAATGGTGTCGGGAAATGGACGCAGGCGCTCGTGGTTCCATTATCCTGGTTCGGCAGATACGAGACTGCCGCCGAGGCAGATTTATCCATTGATTGAACGCCCAAACGGTGCCTGAGAGAAATTCGCAGTCAAGGATGCGCGAAGCGCACCGCCTTCGGCGGCGACCCTCCGGGTCGTCCTTGAGTTCGAATTTCTCTCAGGCGAATGGTGGGCGTGCAATCTGCTTTGACGAAGATCTGTCTAAGCAGGCCACCGTCCGTCGCTACGACGCCAAGCTCATTTCCATCGTGTCCTGGATGAAGCCGCGCAGCGTGTCGCTGTCGAAGGGCTTGCGCAAAATCTTCAGGTCGGGCGGTGCGGCCTGCGCGGCGTCGCTATAGCCCGTGGTCAGGATCACCGGCAAATGCGGATAGCGCGCGCGGACTTCGCCGGCGAGACCGACGCCGTCGATGGTGCCGGGCATGACGATGTCGCTGAAGACAAGATCGATCTTGGCGCCTTCGCTTAAGAGTTTCAGCGCCGCTTCCGCGGAATCGCGATAGACGGTGTCGTAACCCAGATGTTCGAACAAGGACGACGTCACTTCGGCGACCTCGGCGCTGTCGTCGACGACGAGCACCATCGGCCGCTGCAGATGCGGCGCGTCGATTTCGGACATTTCCTCAGCCGTTATCGCTTCGTCGCCGCAGGACGGCAGATAGATAGTGATCGTCGTGCCCTCGCCGACCTTGCTGTCCGCCGTCACCGTGCCGCCGGCCTGATGCGCGAAGCCATAGACCTGCGACAGGCCAAGCCCCGTGCCCTTGCCGACTTCCTTGGTGGTGAAGAACGGATCGAAGATCTTTGACAACAGGTTCGGCGGAATCCCCATGCCGGAGTCGGAAAACGACATCGCCACATAGCCGTGATTGTGCTCGTCATCGCGCAGCCCTTCGTCGGTTTCGACATTGCCCACCGAGAGCGTGAAGGTGCCGCCGTTCGGCATGGCGTCGCGCGCATTGACGGCGATATTGACGATGGCGAGCTCGAGCTCGGCGAGATCGACTTTGACCGGCCAGATGTCCGCGCCGATATTCTCGTTATAGACGATATTGCCGCGCAGCGAGCTTTCCAGCATCGTGCGCATGTTCCGAATGCTGGCATTGAGATCGACGACGGTCGGCGACAGCTGCTGGCGGCGCGAGAAGGTCAGCAATTGCCGGGTCAGGCTTTCGCCGCGCTTGGCCGCGGTCTGAATGGCTTCGATGGCGCGCGGCAATTTCGGATCGAGCAGGCGCTTGAAGGTCTGCGCATTGCCGCCGATGATCATGAGCAAGTTATTGAAGTCGTGCGCGATGCCGCCGGTCAATTTGCCGATCGCCTCCATCTTCTGCGCGGTCGCGAGCTGTTCGCGCGCCTCGACGAGCTTCTCCTGCGTATCGCGCCGCTCGGTGGCGTCGCGGATGATATTGGCGAGCCCGATCAGCGAGCCGTCGTCGTCGCGGATGGCGGTGAGCGCGCCGGTCATGAAAAACGGTGTGCCGTTCTTCCGGATGCGCCAGCCCTCGACCTCGTGCTTGCCGTTCTGGATGGCCGACGCCAGCGCCCGCTTCGGCTCGCCGGCGCGGCGCTCGTCGGGCCGGTAGAAGATGCCGAAATGCTTGCCGATGACCTCGCCGGCGGTGTAGCCGATGATGTTCTGGGCGCCAGAGTTCCAGCTGGCGACGCGGCCCGACGTGTCGAGCAGGAAGATCGCGTAGTCGGAGACGCCTTCCATGAAGATCTGGAAATGCCGCTTGGCGTTCTTGAACGCCAATTGGGCCTGCTCGACGCGGCGGTTCAAGTGTTCCTGCGTCAGGAGCAAACGCGCTTCGGTGTCGCGATGGGCGGCGACGGCCGCTCCCAAAATGAGCGGTGCGAGCGACGTCGAGATTGCCATCGCCAACAGCAACAAGAGCGAACTGGTCAGATCGGCCGAGGAGCCAAGGCCGGCCGCGATGCCGGCAATGCAGCAAAAGATCAAAGCGGCGGTTGCGGCGTCGCGCTGATTGGGGCGCAAGCCGGCCCATATCAGCGGCGCCACGATGAGAAATTCGAGCATGCCCCGATAGGGCAGTAGACTGTCGAGCACGCTGCCGAGAACCGGCAAGATCGGGCTGAACGCGGCGACGCCGATGATGGCGGCGGAGACGAGGATCGCCGTGGTCTCCAGCGCGCTCGACGTGGCGCCGGGCTGCTTCGTTCCCGCTGTGGCGAAAGCGGGCAGCGGGCTCATCGCCCATAGCACGATGACCGGCGTGACGACGATGCTGCCCCCGGCATCCGCGAGCCACCAGGTTTCATAGGTTGAGAGCAGCATCGGCCAATTGTTCAGCGCGTCGGCGATGCCGGTATCATTGCCGAGAATCTTGCCGGCCACGGTGCCGATCATGGCGACGGCTGAACTGATGACGGCGACCGGGCCAAAGCACACCAGCGCGAATTTGCCAATGCCGCGCGGGCTCGCGAAAGTCTTTCTGCCGTTAGACCAGCGATTGATCAGCCAGGCGCCGGCGCAGGCGGCGAGCGTGGTGCCGAGCGCAATCGCGCCGGCTTCGACAAAAGGGCGGATGTCGACCGCGCCGGAGTAAGCCGCGCGGGCGGCAAAACATCCGGCGAAAATCGCCGGCCAGACGCGGTAGCCGCGCAGCAAAATGATGGCGAGCGCCACGCCGGTCGCCGGCCACAGCGGGGTTCCGGCCGGATTGAGCACCGGCAACAGGAGCGCGCCTTCGGCCAGGCCGAAATAGATGACGGCAATGATGATGAGTTCGAGCGCAATGGTCGCAGCGCCCAGAACCGCGCGAAGAGATGGCAAATGCGCTTCGCCAGTTCCAGCTCGTGTCATAAATGGGCCTCGCGCTGGGAATTTCAAAGATACTCGAAATTACCTCTTTGACTACAGCATTGTGCGGCTTTGTTTAAATAAGGCGACAATGTGCACGCAATAACTAAGCACCTGCGGTGAAAATAAATTTTCACCGCGCGCCACAATCTATCCACCGCACAACCGTCCCCTCCGCGACGCGGGACGTCACTGAAAACGCAGGCTTCGAGTTCCGGTTCCGATTTTGTTGCCGTGAAACTGGGCTGCGCGTTTTGCATAAGGAAGCCGCAAATGACGCTCGCACCCGGCAACATCGCTATGCGATTGCCGGCAGATGGACCGGGAACCTCGGCACCGGCACATCGGACTACTGCTTATCCACCAGCGAAATATCGCTCTTCCGATAGGCCGGGTGCTTCCAGCCGTTCTCGTCGTAATCGGCCATGCATTGGTCGGCGAGCGCTTCCATGGCTTTGAGCGCGCCATTGCCTTGCGCCTGCTGCAGCTGGAAGACGCGGATCAGTTCGTGGCTGCCCGAATAGTTCATCTCGTAGAGTTCGTGGCGGGCGCCGAATTCGGTGCCGATGGCGTCCCACAGGAGCTTCATGATCTTGATGCGCTCTTTGTAGTCGATGCCGTTTGAGCCGCGCACATATTTCGCCAGATATTTGTCGACGTCGGGATTCTTGAAATCGACCGCATGCGACGGCAGATAGATTAGGCCGGAGGCGACGATCTTTTCGACGATGTTGCGCACCGCCGGATAAGCCTCCGTCATGAACAGGCGATAGCTCGCCGAGCCGCGCGAATTCGGCAGCACCGCGCCATTGACCCATGGCTCGGGATTGCACGCCATGGCATCGGTGAGCGACCAGAACAGATTGCGCCAGCCGATCACCTCGCCGATATGCGCCTGCACGCCGCGGAACGACTCGACGCCGGTCGCGCGCGCCGCCTTGAAAAGCAGGCCGGCGATGAAATCGAGCTTCACCGCGAGCCGGGTGCAGCCCTGTAGGGTGAAGCCGTTGAAGAAGCCTGAGCGCGGATAGAAAGCTTTCAGCCGATCCACGTCGCGGTGGATGAACACGTTCTCCCACGGGATGAAGGCGTTATCGAACACGAAGATGGAATCGTTCTCGTCATATCTTGAGGTGAGAGGATAGTCCCACGGCGACCCTGTCGCGGCCGCGGCATATTCGTAGGACGGCCGGCAGATCAGCTTGACGCCCGGCGTGTTCATCGGCGCGATGAACATCACCACCATGGCCGGATCGGTGATTTCCTGGCCCATATTCTGGCCCAGGAAATTGTAATGGGTCAGCGCCGAATTGGTGGCGACGACTTTGGCGCCGGAGACATAGATGCCGGCATCGGTCTCTTTCTGGATGGTGATGTAGACGTCCTTGACCTGCTCAACCGGCTTGTCGCGGTCGATCGGCGGATTGACCAGCGCGTGGTTGAGAAACAGCACGGCCTCTTGGCCGCGCTTGTACCAGGCGCGCGCATTGTCGGCGAACTTGCCGTAGAACTCGGCATTGGCGCCGAGCGTGTTGAGGAAGGCGGCCTTGTAATCGGGGCTGCGGCCGAGCCAGCCATAGGTGACCCGCGCCCAGGCGGCGATGGCGTCGCGCTGCGCGATCACGTCTTCGCGCGAATGCGCCACCTTGAAGAATTTGTGCGTATAGCCGCCGGAGCCGGTATCGGTCGGCGCGGTGAGCACGTCCTTCGTCGCCTTGTCGTGCAGCCCGTCATAGAGCAGCGCGATGGAACGCGCCGAATTGCGGAAGGCCGGATGTTCGGTGACGTCCTTGATCCGCTCGCCGTAGATATAGACCTCGCGGCCGTCGCGTAGCGATTCCAGGAACTCCGCCCCGGTGAAGGGCCGCTTCTTGCCGGCAATGATCGCTTCGGGGTGGTCTACCATGGCCTCCTCCAACTCTATGCGCGGGCAGGCTTGCGCTTGTATTTTATCAGTATACGGACGATTATGGTCAGTGTACCTACGATGTGGCTTGAGCGTCAATCCGGCTCGAGCCCATTGGTGGCCGGCCTATGGTGGCCGGCGCATGGTAGCCAGCCTATAGCAGCTATGATGATCGTGCACCGCGACAACGACAGCCCTGCGAAAACGAGAGACTTCGCGACAACGAGAGACTGATGTCAAAAGACGACCGTGCCTTTCTCGACATGCCGGGCCATCTCATCCGCCGGCTGCATCAGATTTCCTTCGCCCTGTTCGTCGATCAGACCAAAGCGTTCGATATCACGCCGGTGCAATATGCCGCAATTGCCGCGATCAACAATCACCCGGGCATCGATCAGACGGCGCTGTCGAATATCATTGCGTTTGACCGCACCACCATCGGCGACGTGGTCGGCCGGCTGGAAAAGAAGAAGCTGATCCGGCGGTTGAATGGCGCGATGGATCGGCGCACGAAGTCGCTGCACATTACGGCTCTGGGCAAGCGGCTGATCCAGCGGATCTCGCCCGCGGTGGCGGCGACGCAGCGGCTGATCCTCGCGCCGCTCAAACCCAGCGAGCGCCATGCGTTCATGCACATGCTGAAACATCTCGTGCATCTCAACAATGCGCGCAGCCGCGCGCCGTTGCGGCCGCAAGAGACGCGGGCGCGGCGATTGCGCTCCGCTGCAAAAGCGGCCAAAAGATCTGCTAAGTCCGGCCGGACTGCAAGCGCGGTCGGGCGCCCGCGATCAAGCGACATCGCGCCCGAATAATCAGGCGTCCTGCTCGCGCGAGGCTTTTTGCTCGCGCATAAGCGCCCAGACCGCAAGCGCGGCCACGATGGCGACGGCAAGCAGCGCGCCGCGCAAGCCCGTCGTCACGAAAGCTACCGCTCCCGCCGCGGCGCCGACCAGAAAGCCCACCGCGACCGAGAGGACGATCAGCAGCTGGCCGCGCACGGTTTCGAATTCCCGCGCATCGGTGAGGCCACGCCGCAGCCGCCGCCAGGCGACGATCAGGTCGGTCACCGCAATGCCGAGCTGCGTCATGTTCCCGGTCATCACATTGGTCTGCGGAATGCCTTTCATCAACAGCCGCACCAAGACGCTCTGCGCGCCCATGGCGCTCGCCGCTACAAGGCCGGCGACGATGCCGTGCCAGTCGCGCGCGCTCTCGATCGGCGGGCCGAACAGGATCATCGCGGAAAAGATCGCGAGCAGCGCCGCCTCGAGCAGGAGCATCCACGGTAACAACATGCGCCCGGCGCTGCGCGCCCAGATGATCAGCGCCGCGGTTAAGGCCGCGGCGACAATGAAGACGAGTGTCACCAGGAGCTTGCCCGCGACACCGTAATCGTGGGTGACGACTTCCGCGCCGGCGATGACGAAGCTCGACGTGACCTGGGCGACGAACAGGCCGAACAGCGCCAGATAAGTATAGCTGTCGACGTAACCGGCGACGAAGCTGAGCAGCATCGGGGCCGCGAGCGGCAGGGGCTTTTCGGCTTGCGGCTTGACTTCTGGCATCTACCCCTTCGCGCGCTGGCAGGCTTCCCAGAGCCGCGGCGGCGAGACCGGCATTTCGAGATGCGCGCCGGCGCCATTCGGGATGGCGTCGGCGACCGCGTTCATCACCGCAGCGATCGCCGCCGTCGTGCCGGCTTCACCGACGCCTTTGACGCCGAGCGGATTGGTGGTCGCCGGCACATTGTGCATGGCGTCGCGCAGCGGCGGCACGTCCTCGGCGCGCGGCATGGCGTAATCCATGAACGAGCCGGTGACGAGCTGGCCGGAATCCTTGTCGTAGACCGTGTTCTCCATCAGCGCCTGGCCGAGACCTTGCACCAGCGAGCCCTGCAGCTGGCCCTCGACGATCATATGGTTGAGCGGCCGGCCGCAATCGTCGACAGCTGCGTAGGCGACGACAGTAAGGTGGCCGGTATCGGGATCGATCTCGATCTCGGCGATGTGGCAGCCGTTGGGAAACGACAGCGGCGTTTCGGTCTTGGTCTTGGTGTCGAGATCTTCGGCAATCTCGCCGCGCTTCTTCATCGCGGCGGCACGCGCGGCGACCTCGAACAGCGTGACGCGGCGATCGGTGCCGACCACTTCAAACTGTCCGTCCTTGTAGGCGATATCGCCTTCGCCGGCCTCGAGCATGGTTGAGGCGACGGGCTTGCCCTTTTCCAGTATGGTGTCCATCGCTTTTGCGATCGAATGTCCCGCCGTCATCGCCGAGCGCGAGCCGACCGAGGCATAGCCCGCCAATTCGTGCGATGAGTCACCGTTGGTGTGCGCGACCTTGGCAAAAGGAATGCCGAGCCGCTCGGCGATCACGCCGGGAAATACCGTGGCGTGACCCTGGCCGGTATTCTGCACGTTGAGCGTCAACAGCAGCCGCTCGCTGCCCGGAAAACTCAGCATCGCGCTTTCGACCGGGGCGCCGCCGGCATGTTCGAGCATGCAGGAAATGCCGATGCCGCGATATTTGCCGCGCTTTGCCGCTTCGCGTTTGCGCTTGCCGAAATTGGCGTAATCGGCGAGCTCGAGCGCCTTGTCGAGGATCGGCTCGAAGTCGCCGGAGTCATAAGTGGTGCCGACCGCGGTCTTGTACGGCATCGCCGACTTTTTGATCAGATTGCGCCGGCGCAGCTTCACCGGATCGATGCCGGTCACGCGCGCGGCCTCGTCCATCAGCCGTTCGAGGACGTAATTAGCTTCCGGCCGGCCGGCGCCCCGATAAGGCGCGGTCGGGATCGTATTGGTGAAGACGCATTTGGTCGCCATATCGATGCGCTTGATATCGTACATGCCGGGCAGGCAGCGGGTGAAGTTGAAGCACGGAATATTGGCGCCGACGGCGCCGATATAGGCGCCCATATTGGCGGTGTTGCGGATCCGCAGCGCCAGGATCTTGCCCTTGTCGTCGAGCGCGAGCTCGGCTTCCGAATAGATATCGCGGGCTTGATTGTCGGTGAGAAAGGCTTCCGAGCGGCCCGACATCCAATGGATCGGCCGCCCGGTTTTTTTCGTGCCGACCAGCATGGCGATATATTCGGGATAGGCCGAGGTTTTCAACCCGAACGCGCCGCCGACATCCTCGGTGATGACGCGCAATTTTTCCTTCGGCCAATTCATGATGGCGAGCACGTTCTCGCGCATGGCGCCGGCGCCCTGCGAACAGGT
>DASQRX010000170.1:0-13053 GCA_035642635.1 Xanthobacteraceae bacterium | reverse complement strand
TTACTTTAGGCTTCGCCGCGCGCGCCGTTCTCAAAACTCTCAACGAAGACCTGGCCGATGCCGCGCGTCAGCGCGCCGGCCGTGATCGCCGATACGCCGAGGCCGACGAGCATGCCGCCGGGAATGATCCACATCAGCGTTGAGGAGGTTGCAGCGCCGAAACCCGTCGGCACCGCGCCGCCGATGAGGCTGACGATCAGCGCGCGCGTCCGGTCGCGCTGGAACGGCACCTGGTAAAGCTCGCTGAGCTGCTGGACCATGCGCACATTGACCGCCGTCACGCCGGCGATGTTCACGATCGGCAACGGCAACAGGCCGCCGACGGCGGCGTAGGTCCGGTGCCGCTCGACGATCTTGTTGGCAAAGGTACGGCGCTTTGCCGCCATCGGTTCGGGAAGAAAGGACGCGGTGGGAGCGGAATCGTTGGCGATCGGCGCCGACGACACCGCAAGCGCGGGCTCCGCCTCGATCTGATTGAAGACGGGGGCGGCGGCGCGCGGCGCCGGTTCGGGCGCCTCTTCGTCCGCGACCATACTGCTCGCGAAGGCGTGGACATTCTCGCCCAGCCGCACGATCGCCTTGGGAAGCTGTTTGCGGGTCATGCGGCGGCCTCCGCGGCGCCGAGCACGGCATCGAGTTCATCGGCGATGGTTGCGATTTCGCGCGCGGCGGGGCCTTTCCAACTAATAAGGCTCGGCGTCGCGCCCCAAAGGGTCGCCTCCGGATAGGCCACACGATTTGCCATTTCGCTGGCAAGGACCGGCAAGCCGGCCTCGGCGAGCTCAGTGCGAATGTGCCGGGCGATGACGGAGTCCCGCGTCGTCTGCGTCAGCAAGCAGCGAAACACCGGCCGCCGTCCGTCGGGACGATCGGTCAGAATGCTGAGCGTATCCATCATGCGGTCGACATCGAACGGCGACGGCTTGACCGGCACCAGCACGAAATCCGCAGCCGCCAGGCATTCAAGCGTCGTCTTGGAGCGAAAACCCGGCGTGTCGATGATCACCGGGCCGGTGCCGGCGAGACGCCGCGCGGTCTTTGATGCCTCTTCGGACGCATCCTCGATGATGTTGACGCCGCCGAGGCCGCGCTCGCGTGCGGCAAGCCGCATGATGGAGCGTTGCGGATCGGCGTCGATCAACGTCGGGTGCCGGCCGGTGAGATGCCAATGCACGGCGAGGCAGCTCGCTAGCGTGCTCTTGCCGCTGCCACCCTTCATGGTGGCCACAGTGATGATCATTCCCGTCACCTCCACGGCCCTCCAAATAAGCTCGCGCGGAGCGAATCAACACCGATACGGTACCGGATTCGCGCCGGACTGCCTATCTTTCCGCCACGCCGCGGTTGATTTGCTGTCGGGAACGCGAGCGCGGGGCGCTCTACGCGCTGTCAGGACGACCGGATCGGGATGGCGATCGGCCGCCCAGTCGCTTTCACCAGCGGCCGGCGCACGCGGTAGCGCGGCACGAGATGCCGCACCAGACCGAAGCCGCCGAGCATCAGGCTCGTCCACACCGCCGCGCTGAAATAAAGCGACATCCAGGCCATCTCGTTCTGCCACGGCGTAATGTCGCGCGTCACGACCCAGCGCGTGGCGAGATCGTAGAGGCCTGAGAACACGCCAAGAAGCGGTTTTCCGTCCGCCAAATCCGCCTGCCAGCGCGCGTAATACATCGGCACGTCGATGGTCGACATGAACACGATATAGCAGGCGACACCCGCGGCCGCTGCCGCGATCGCGATTTGGATGGGGCCGCGGAAGCTTGAAAGAAGACGCAGCAGCGCCACCGCGATCAGCGAGAAGGTGACGGTCCAAACCGAATTTTCCAGAACGTTGCCGAGAAAATCCGTCGAGATCACCGCGAACCACGAGCAACATTCCGCGAGCACGATCAGCGGCAAGATCGCATTGGCGATGTTTTTTGTCGTGTCGGAATGCGAGATCTTGCCGAATTCCCGAAGCACGATCGCCCATTGCGCGGCGAAGCAGAGCTCGGCGACGGTCGCGACCGAGCGTCCGACCATCACGCTCGATAGCCAAGTGTCGAACAGACAGATCCTTTGCACATCGGCGCGCGGCAGGATGGAGCGAAAGGCGCAGCCGAACACGTAAGCGGCCGCGAGCAGCACCAGCGGCTCGACCGTCAATAGGCCGGCCGACGAGCGGATCGCGGTCGTGCTGGAATAGGCGTGGAGCTTGAGCCACAGCGCGATGTTGACCGCGCTGACCACGGCCAAACAGCACCACCAGATCGCGACAGGACTAGACCAGTTCAGCCAATCGGGGCTCATCGGTTCACTCTGCAGGCGTCATGTTTTGCGTCATCAAGTCCACATCAGATTGCAACAATAGTGACACATATGGCCAGATTTTGATCGTGCACACGCTACAAAGATGTGGCCCAGGGCACTGCGGGAGACGGCATCGCTCCGGCGCCAACAGGCGGCGGCTTTTCGCGGCATAAGTGTTTGACGCTACATCAATAATGCGTGGTGCATCGGCCCGATTCACCGGTCCTTAATGGGCGCCGCATAACCTCAGGTTTCTGCACCTCCGCGCCGATAACGCGCCGGGCAGGGGATTTTTCGATGGTCGTGATTGGCAAAAATGCAAGAATTGTCACCGCCAAGGACCGGCCGCAGATCGCCTGCTGGGTCGCCGACGTTTCGGCGAGCGGCGCGAGGCTCAGTCTCGAGCATGACGAAAATCTGCCGCAGAGATTCACGCTTCTTCTCACCCCGAAAGGCGACACGCGGCGATTTTGCCAAGTCATCCGGCGGGGCGGAACGACGTTGGGCGTCAGATTTATCAAGACGCTCTAAGACCGGCCGATAAATTGTGCCGCACAGGTGCGGCCCAGACCCCTTTGGGCCGCCGGTCGGCATTTGCCATATTTGCGGCCCACGGGACTGCCAACAGGGCACGGGGAATACGCGCGGTGGGGTGCGGGTGGGCGTGGTTGATGGGAATTTGCGGCAATATTGCCAAAGAGTTGGCCAGATCCGGGTGGGCTAAATTTTTGGCCGGCGAAACCAGGTCTTTGTCCGATCAAATAAGATCGCGATGCTGGGCCGGTGTCGCTGCCGTCGCCCTCGCTGCAGTGCTTTTGGGTTGCACCTCGAACGACAGCGGCGAGCTTTTGATCGATCCCGGCCGCTACTCCGTCTACAAATGCGACGAACTTGCCGCGCGATGGAAGATTGTCAGCACGCGCGAGAAGGACCTGCGCGGCCTCATGGATAGAGCGGGCCAGAGCGGCGGCGGCGCGGTGGTCGGGTCGCTGGCCTACCGCGTCGACTATGACGCCGTGATCAGCGATGAAAAGCTATTGCAGCGCACGGCTGCGGAAAAGAATTGCGGATTGCCGTTTCAAACCCAAGGCGGCCAGCCGCAGAACACGCAATCTCAGAGCGACCAGGGCATCCGCTGAATGGCGCATTGGCCTAGTGCGAGACCATTATTTATTATCGTTATCGCTGCGAATCGGTATGCGAGGACTTTGCCCGTCTCGGCTCACAGCCGCACGCGCCGCAACCGCAGTGCATTGCCGACGACGCTGACCGAGGACAGCGCCATGGCCGCCGCCCCAATCGCCGGCGACAGCAAAATGCCGAACACCGGATAGAGCGCGCCGGCCGCGATCGGCACGCCCAGAGCGTTGTAGAGAAAAGCAAACAAGAGATTTTGCCGGATATTGCGCATGGTCGCCACCGAGAGTTTGCGCGCGCGCACGATGCCGTTGAGATCGCCTTTGACCAGCGTCATGCCGGCGCTCGCCATGGCGACGTCGGTGCCGGTGCCCATGGCGATGCCGATATCGGCCGCGGCGAGCGCCGGCGCATCGTTGATGCCGTCGCCCGCCATGGCGACGATGCGGCCGGCTTGCCGCAATTCGCCGACGACGGCGTTCTTGCGCTCCGGCAGGACCTCGGCTTCGACGTCGGCAATGCCGAGCTTGTTGGCGACGGCAAGCGCCGTGGTCGCGCTATCGCCCGTCAACATCACGATCGCGATGTTCTGAGCTCTGAGCTCCGCCAGCGCCGCTGCTGTCGTCGGCTTGATCGGATCGGCGATGGCAAGAAGGCCGGCAGGCTTGTCGCCGATGGCGGCGAAGACGACGGTCGCGCCATCGGCGCGCAGGCGCTCGGCCTCGCCGTGCAGGGAGTCGACGGCGATGCCGCGTTCGGCAAGAAATTTGGCCGTTCCAAGCGTCACGCGCTGGTCCTCGACCGTGCCGGCCGCGCCTTTGCCCGACGGCGCTTCAAAGCCGCTCACTTGCGCCGGCGCGATGTTGCGCGCGGCGGCGGCCGCGACGATGGCCGAGGCGAGCGGATGTTCGCTGGCACGCTCGACGCTCGCGGCAAGCCGGATGAGCGTGTTTTCGTCAACGCCCGGTGCGGGGACAACGCCGACAACTTGCGGCTTGCCTTCGGTCAGGGTGCCGGTCTTGTCGACCACGAGCGTGTCGACCTTCTCCATGCGCTCGAGCACTTCGGCGTTCTTGATCAGGATGCCGACATGCGCGGCGCGGCCGACGCCGACCATGATCGACATCGGCGTCGCCAGCCCAAGCGCGCAGGGGCAGGCGATGATCAGGACGGTGACGGCCGCGACCAGCGCGTAAGCAAAGCGCGGCTCCGGGCCGAACAAAGCCCAGGCCGCAAAAGCCGAAAGCGCGACGCCGATGACTAAAGGCACGAACCAACCGGCGACTTGGTCGGCAAGCCGCGCGATCGGCGCCCGCGAACGCTGCGCCGTCGCGACCATGTCGACGATACGCGCCAGCATCGTGTCGCGTGCGATTTTTTCCGCGCGCATGATGAAGGCGCCACTGCCGTTGAGCGTGCCGCCAATAACCTTGACGCCGGGGTCCTTGGTCACCGGCATCGCTTCGCCGGTGATCATGGATTCATCCACCGCGGATTTGCCCTCAATGAGCACGCCATCGACCGGCACCTTCTCGCCAGGGCGAACCCGCAGCCGATCGCCAACCGTGACCACATCGAGCGGCACGTCCTCGTCGCTGCCGTCGTTCTTGATCCGGCGCGCGTGCTTGGGCGCGAGACCCATCAATGCGCTGATCGCCTGCGAGGTCGAGGCGCGCGCGCGCAATTCCAATACCTGGCCGAGCAGCACCAAGACCGTAATCACGGCGGCGGCCTCGAAATAGAGCGCGATGCCGCCGTGCACGTCGTGGAACGCCGCGGGAAATAATCCGGGCAGGAGCGCCGCGACACCGCTGTAGGCATAGGCCACGCCGGTGCCCATGGCGATGAGCGTGAACATGTTGAGATGGCCGAAGCGGAGCGATTGCGCGCCGCGAACAAAGAACGGCCAGCCGCCCCACAGCACCACCGGCGTCGCCAGAATGAATTGCACCGGCGTGGAAATGGCGCTGGCCAAATGGAACAGCCCGAGATGTCCGCCCATCTCGATGATAAAGACCGGTACCGCCATTACCAACGAAATCCAGAACCGCCGCGTCATGTCAGCGAGCTCGCCGCCATCGCCGGCGCTGCCGTCTTCGGGCTCAAGCGCCATGCCGCAGATCGGACACGAGCCGGGCGATGTTTGCCGGATCTGCGGATGCATCGGGCAGGTGTAGATCGTGCCCTCGGGCGCGGGTGCCGGCGCGGCCTTATTCAGATACTTCTCGGGATCGGCGCCGAATTTGCTGCGGCAGCCGGCGCTGCAGAAATGATAATCGTGATCGCGGTAGGCGTGGCGATGCGGGCTCTGCTTCGGATCGACTGTCATGCCGCAGACCGGATCGACCGCGGTGGCGGCTGCGTTAGCTACGTCAGCGCCATGCGCGTGATGCCCGTGAGCGCTGTGGCCGTGTGCGTGCGCCGAATGATCCACGATCAAGCCTCTTGAAACCTGTACCCCGTAGGGGTATATAAACGCTATGCAGGCAAATGCCAAGGCGTCGGTGACCAAGCGGTTGAAGCGGATCGAGGGCCAGGTGCGCGGCCTCGCCCGCATGGTCGAGGACGACCGCTATTGCATCGATATCGTGACGCAGCTTTCGGCGGTGCGCGCGGCGCTGCGCCGCGCCGAAGAGGAGATCCTCGCCGATCACACGGCGCATTGCGTCGAACACGCCATCGCGTCCGGCAACAAGGCCGAGCAGCGGCGCAAAGTCTCGGAATTGATCGAGGTTTTGTCGCGCAGCGATCGGTGATCGTAGCGACTGCGGCCTGACGAAAGCGAATTTCAGCGCGGGGCAGACAGACATGATGCGGCGCAGGCGACGAAAATCGAGCTGGTGGTCAATTTGAAAGCCGCGAAGGCGCTCGGCCTCACAGTTCCACCTTCGTTGCTCGGCCGCGCCGACGAGGTGATCGAATGAGCAGGTCGATGGCTGCTTCTGAGCGCGTTCTCAGTTCAGGAGGATGATTGTACCGGCGGGAAGGTTCAGTTCTTGAGCTTCGCTCGATGTTGCTGGCCGGATTTCCGAAATGGCATAATTGTAGATCTCTTGATTGATCAAGCGCCGCTGCAATTCGTTGCGCGCCTCGCGTTCGCTCGGGGCGGCGACACCATATTGCAGGTTCACCGTCATCCCGTCGCGGTCGGCAAATGAAACGGTGGTTACGTACGGCACTTGCATTGCGCTTCCCTTTTTCAATTTCCCCATCCAATCCGCTAAACTTTAAGAAAATGCTACCCGACGCGATTCGAGCGCATCCCGAATTTCCTTAAGGGTTGAGATTTTTCGGCGCTTGCCGAGAGGTCAGTGATTTTTCTTGCGTGCCAGCGCCGCACCCCGGGCCAGTGCTTCGAGCTTCAATGCGGCGATTTCACGGCGCATCGGGGCCATTCCGCAATTCGTGCACGCGACGATTTTTTGCGCAGGAATGTGCTTTGCCGTTTCATTAATCACGGCCGCTATTTCTTCAGGCGTTTCGATCTTATCGGTCGCGACATCGACCACGCCGATCAGCACATCCTTACCGTTTAGTAACGCGAGCACGCTCATCGGCACGTGCGAATGGATGCATTCGAGCGAGACCTGATCGATTCGGCTTTTCGCCAGCGCTGGAAAAAACTTCTCGTATTGCCGCCATTCGTCGCCGAGCGTGGCCTTCCATTCGATATTGGCGGGAATGCCGTAGCCGTAGCAGATATGCACCGCGCTCTTGCAGGGGACGCCGTCGATGGCGCGATGGAGCGCCTCGATGCCCCAGCCGGCGGCGGCGTCCATGTAGACGTTGAAAGCCGGCTCATCGAACTGGATCACGTCGACGCCGTCGGCGGCGAGGCCGCGCGCTTCCTCGTTGAGGAGATCGGCGAAAGCCATCGCGAGGTTCACCCGGTCGCCGTAATGCTCGTCGGCGATGGTGTCGACGATCGTCATCGGGCCGGGCAGCGTGAATTTGAGTTTGCGCGTCGTGTGCGCGCGCGCCAGGCGCGCCTCGCGGGCATGCACGCGCGAGCGCAGCCGCAACGGGCCGGTGACCGTCGGGCACATCGCTTTGTAGCGATCGTTGCGGATGCCGATCTCGATGCGCTTGTTGAAATCGATGCCGTCGACCGCTTCGAGAAAACCATGCACGAAGTGCTGACGCGATTGCTCGCCGTCGCCGACGATGTCGATGCCGGCATCTTCCTGGAGCTTGAGCGCCAAGAGCGTCGCGTCGTCTTTGGCGGTTGCGAGCTCTTCGCCTTGAAGACGCCACGGCGCCCACAATTTGTTCGGCTCGGCGAGCCAAGCGGGCTTCGGCAGGCTTCCGGAGATCGTGGTCGGGAATAACGGCGTGGTCGAAGACATCGCGTTTTTCTGATCAGGTGCAATTCGTCAGGTGCGATTCGTCAGGTGCAAGTCATCAGGTGAGCGACAGAGCGGCCGGTGGCCGCCAATCGTAGAGCCAGTCGTAGTGTCCGAGCAGGTGCTGGCCGCCCATGACGCCCATCGCGGCGTTGCGCAACATAGCCGACACACCTTTGAGGTGATAGTGCTGTCCGTTGCGCGCGGCTTGCCGCTGTACGCGTCGCGTGCGCCCGCGCCGTATCGCGGCGTAGGTTTTGAGCGCGCTGGCGGCGTCGTTGGGCCTGCGGGCGAGACATTGCGCCGCAACCACCGCATCCTCGATCGCCATCGCGCCGCCTTGCGCCAGGAACGGCAGCATCGGATGGGCAGCGTCCCCGAGAAGCGCGGCCGCGCCTTGTGACCAGTTCAACAGCGGGCGGCGGTCGAACAGCGGCCATTTCAGCCAAGCCTCGGGCAGCCGGACCAGCGCGCGCGCTTGCGGCGCCCAGCGCGCGGCGGTCAGACGCGGCAAGAGATCGGTGCGGCTTGCCGGCTCGCTCCAGCCTTGCTCGCTGGAATCCCGGACATTGCCGTCGTCGGCGGTAATGACGACGATGTTGATTACTTTGCCGCCTTTGACCGGATAGTGCACGAGATGCGCATCCGGCCCGAGCCAGAGATGAATCAATGGCTCGCGGAATTCCGGATGAACTTCCGCCGCCGGCACCAGCGCCCGCCAAGCGACGCGGCCCGAAAAACGCGGCGGCTCGCCGAAGCCGAGACGCCCGCGCGAAACCGACCACAAACCGTCGGCGGCAATTAGCGCGTGGCCGTGCTCGTTCCAGGCACTGGCGCCGCCGCGCGCCGACACGGTGACGCCGTTGGGATGGGTGACGAAATCCTCCATCCGCATGCCGAGCTTGACTGAGATATCCATCTCCTGCGCGACCGCAGCGCTGAGCGCCGCCTGCAAATCGCCGCGATGAATGATCCAATATGGCGCGCCATAGCGCTGCGCGGCGACATCGCCGAGCGGTATGCGCACGATCTCGCGGCCGTTTTTCGCGATGAGGACCCGCACCGCGGCAGGCGCGACGACATGAGGCCGCAACCGGTCGCCAAGTCCGAGACCGAGCAGCATTCGCGCCGCGTTGGGGGAGAGCTGAATGCCGGCGCCGGTATCCTGGAGCCGCTCGGCCTGTTCCAAGACGATGACGCGGAAGCCGTTGCGGACAAGCGCAAGCGCGACCGTCAGCCCGCCAATTCCGGCACCGGCGACGATGACGGTGCGCGAGGACGGCACGGTATCGGCCGCCGGTTAGACGAGTTCGCTATTCAGAGCGCATTCCGCCGGCCGCGCCGCATTCGGTGCGAGCTTCGGATCATGGCGGTAGAGCGTCGAGCAATAGGGGCAAATGTATTCGGCGTCGTCGCCCATATCACAATAAACGTGCGGATGATCGAACGGCGGCAGGGCGCCAACGCACATGAATTCCCGGGCGCCGATCTCGATGACCGCAACGCCCAGATCGTTATGAAAATGCGGGACTACCGAATCCGTCATGTGCTCGATTTCCAGTTCGTGCTGTCATTGGGGAAATATCCCCAGCCGCCGGATACCATAGCGGGCCGAGTTGCCGAATTCCAGCAAGGCGTTGCGCCCCTGTTGCCAAAAAGCCGCAAATTTTGGGCAATGAATCACTAGATTATGACGGGTGCGCGCGCCAACTAATGTGCGACGACGAGACTATGGACCGAAAAATGGGTCGGGAGAAATTCATACAAACCGCGCGTCACCCGCTGCTCGCCCTTAGCGTCGCCGCGCTGTTTGCGCTTGCCGCCGCTGTGCTGATCCGCGACGGCGTCGCCGCACGCGCGCAATTTGACGCGACCGCTGAAGACCCGATCAAGATCAGCGATCAGGCGCTCGACCGCGCTTTCACCCTGAACGTCGCCGAGCGCGAGATTCGCGCAGCCCTTGCCGCGGACGACCTCGATCTGGCGCAAAGCTTTGTCGCGTTGGCGGCCGATCGCGCCGTGGCAATCGATCCGGCGCTCGCCGACGAAGTCAAGGACGCGGACGTCAAGCACGCGTCTGTTTCCAATTTGGCCGGACGCTTCGTGCGCGGCCTGTGGAGCGGCGAACCCACCGATCTCGCCAGCCTCGCCGGGACTGCGGTCGGCGATCTCTTCGTGTTCGGCGACATCCGCGACGCCGCGCGTGAAGGAACGCGCTATCTTACTGGGCAGAAATATGACCCCTGGATTCTCGGTCTCGCCGGCGTCGGGATCGGCATTACCGCTGCGACCTACGCCACGCTCGGCGCGGGCGCGCCGGAGCGGGTCGGTCTTTCGGTCATCAAAGCCGCGCGCCGGACCGGCCGCCTGAATCCAGTTTTGGCGGTGCGGGCAGCGCGTGAGGCGGTGAAAGTCGAGGGCGCCGGCGGCCTGGTCGAGCTTGCCGAAAATACCGGGCGCGTCGAAACCAAGGCCGGCGCGCAAGCTGCCCTCGACGGGCTTGCGATCGCCGAAGAGCCGCAAGACATGTCGCGCTTGGCGCGCCTCTCCGCCGCTAAAGGCGGCAAGACGCGCGCCATCGTCAAGCTTCTCGGCCGCGGCGCCATCGTGCTCGCGGCAAGCGCGCTCGACCTCTCCATGTGGGTGTTCTGGGCGGCGTTCGCGCTCGTCGGTTTCTGCTCGTCCTGCAAAGCCGCCGTCGAGCGGATCACGCTCGCCCACCTGCAACGGCGGAAACTCCGCCTTGCGCGCGCTGAGTTCGCCATGCTGGCCGTCCCGTTGCGGTAACCACGCCCCCGTGCTTTGTCGCTGACCGATCGGAGGTCGCGGCATGCCGAGTTTCACTCATGATGGTGTGGAGATTGCTTTTCTCGACGAAGGCGAGGGCGAGCCGATTGTGCTCATCCACGGCTTTGCTTCCAACAAAGAAGTGAATTGGGTCGGGCCCGGCTGGGTGACGACGCTGACGCGCGCTGGCCGCCGCGTCATCGCACTCGACAATCGCGGCCACGGCCAGTCGACAAAGCTTTACGATCCCGCCGCCTATCACAGTTCGATCATGGCCGAGGACGCCCGCGCGCTGATCGAGTATCTCGGCCTGCCGCGCGCCGATGTCATGGGCTATTCGATGGGTGCGCGGAACACGGCCTTCCTGGCGCTGGCGCATCCGGAAGCGACGCGCTCGGCCGTGCTCGGCGGTCTCGGCATGCGGCTGGTCGAGGGAGTGGGGCTCCCCGACACGATCGCGGACGCCTTGGAGGCGCCGCCCGGCACCGCGATTTCGGATTCCACGGCCTATCTGTTTCGCGCCTTCGCCGAACAGACGAAGTCCGACCTGCGCGCGCTTGCCGCCTGCCTGCGCGGCTCGCGGCAGATGCTCAGCCGCATCCAGGTCGGCCAAATTGCCGTGCCGCTTTTGGTGGCGGTCGGCAGCACCGACCCGATTGCGGGATCGGCGGAGGAACTGGCGGCCCTGATTCCCGGCGCCCAGGCCCTCGCCATTCCCGGCCGCGATCATATGCTGGCGGTCGGCGACCGGACCTTTAAGTCGGGGGTGCTCGAATTCCTGGCCAAACGGCTGTGAATACTAGGCCAATGGCCTGATTTTTGCGGCCATTGGCCGAGCGACTGGCCATTTTGGGTCCGCCGCATGGACGCCTCTTGGATTTGCCGCCCCCGCTGCCCAATATGATAGAAGTCACGCCGTTGTGGTAGGTGGTCACGCCATTTCCCGGGGAGACATGTGATGGCGCAGTATCAGACGAAGCCGGCTCTCGACACTGTCGATCCGGTCTGGGCGCGCATCCGCCGCGAGGCGGAGGATACCGTGCGTCGCGAGCCCGAACTCGCGACATTCATCTATTCGACGATTCTGCACCACGACACGCTTGAGACGGCCGTCATTCACCGGCTCGCCGAGCGCCTCGATCACGCCACGGTATCGGGCGAACTGATCCGGCAGGTCTATGCGGACGCGCTCAAGGATGTCCCCGCGATCGGGGATGCGTTCCGCGCCGACATCATGGCGACGGCGGATCGCGATCCCGCCACCCACCGGGTGATCGAGCCGGTGCTCTATTACAAGGGCTTTCACGCCATCCAGACCTATCGGCTGGCGCATTGGCTGTGGAACAAAGGCCGCCGCGATTTCGCGCTCTACCTGCAAAGCCGCTCGTCGGCGGTGCTGCAATGTGACATCCATCCGGCCGCAAAGATCGGCCGCGGAATTTTCCTCGATCACGCCACCGGCCTCGTGGTCGGCGAGACGGCGGTGGTCGAGGACGACGTCTCGATCCTGCACGACGTCACGCTCGGCGGCACCGGCAAGGAACACGAAGACCGCCATCCGAAAATCCGCTACGGCGTCATGATCGGCGCCGGCGCCAAGATCCTGGGCAATATCGAGGTCGGCCATTGCGCGCGTATTGCCGCCGGCTCCGTGGTGGTCAAACCGGTGCCAAACAACGTGACGGTCGCGGGCGTTCCGGCCAAGGTGGTCGGCGTTGCCGGATGCCCCGAGCCGGCGCGCACCATGGACCAGATGTTCCCCAACGATATCTAGAGCATCATCCCGAAAAGTGGATGCCGGTTTTCGGCAAAGATCATGCTCAAACGAGAAATCTAGTCCAGCGAAATGGCTCCCGCGTTGCGGCGGTCAACAGTACGAACTTCAAATCCGCCGCGCGAAATGCTATGCGGCACCTTGAGCATTGTTTGATCGTTTCCCGGAACCGGAATCGGCTCCGGATCGCTTCCTTTCGGGAACACGCTTTAGGAGAGACGCGGTGGACGTTCAAGAAGTCAGAAAGCTCGACGCCTATTTGAAAAAGCTGTTCGGCAACGCCCGCATTCGCGTGGTGCCGCGG
This sequence comes from Xanthobacteraceae bacterium, assembly GCA_035642635.1. Classification (GTDB taxonomy): domain Bacteria; phylum Pseudomonadota; class Alphaproteobacteria; order Rhizobiales; family Xanthobacteraceae; genus BOG-931. The sequence continues at coordinate 416 of DASQRX010000170.1, read as the reverse complement.
CCCAAGAAGGAAGATTCGGCAGAGATCTATATCGGCGAAGAGTTCATCGGCGTTTTGTTCGTCGACGACGAAGACGACGAGAGGTCCTATAATTTCCAGATGGCCATTCTCGCAACCGATCTGGAATAGGTTTGATCTCGGGCGGCGGGTACTAGGGTCAGAACTCATTAATCGTTCGGTCCCGACAATACGATAATGATTCGTATTGGGGGAAGCATTGATGAGCAGGAATCTGTTTTGGCTGAGCGACGAACAATGGGTGCGGATCGAGCCGCGTTTGCCGACCGATGTGCGCGGCGTCGAGCGAGCGGACGACCGGCGCGTCATCAGTGGCATCGTACATGTGCTCAAGAGTGGTTGCCGCTGGTGCGATTGCCCGGAGGCCTATGGTCCGCCAACGACGATCTATAATCGCT
>DASQRX010000169.1:0-17700 GCA_035642635.1 Xanthobacteraceae bacterium | reverse complement strand
GACCGCCATGCCGTGGATGGTGACCGGAATGCCAAAATCCTCGACATGCACATAGGCATGCGAGGGGCCGATAGAGCCGGCGAGCATCTGAAAGCCCTCGGCGACCTGCGGAATATCACGGACCGAGCCGTTGGTGATGGTACCGAGGCAGCCGAGCGCCTTGTGCACATTGGTCTGCACCTCGCCCCAGAACGCGCCATAGCCCGCGGGGTCGTCCAGGTCCTCGATCACCGCGATGCCCGGGCGCGGTTCCGCCGCCACGTAGTCGAGATAGTCCATGCGCTTTTGCATATAGCTGCCGCCGCTGACCTTGTCGCGGGCGCGCATGGTCACGGTCTTGGCGAAGCCGACCATCGGCGGCAGATCGGGGAAGGGGCAGTGCAGATGCGAGGTGGTGTAGCCCGCGCCGCGGCGCTCCGGCTCAACGATTTCGAGAAGATTGCACACGGTCGGCGTATCGATCGAGCGCAGGAATGCGAATTGGCTTTCTGACAACAAGGCTGCCCCCTTTAGTGACATTTCAGTGGAGCATGATCTTATCGGAAAACCGGTGTCCACTTTTCCGGATCATGCTCTAATCCCAAGAGACGGCGACAATCACCGCCATGATCAATTGCATCGTGACGATCAAAGCGACACAGCCACTCCACCCGGCCATGTTCCAGGCGAGACCGGTGAGGAACGCGCCGGCACTGCCGCCAATATAGAAGACCGACGCGTAAAGGCCGACTGCCGACGAGCGGCCCTCCTTGGCGGTCATGATGACATAGCCGGTCGAAACAGTCTGGCATGCCATGCCGCAAACGGCGCAGAGCGTCAGCCCGATAAGGATGATCGTTACCGGCGGTGCCAAGAGCAACAATGCGCCGGCTATCCACACCACGATCGCGCCGAGGACGAAGGGACGGCGCCCGAATATCGCGATGGCGCGCCCGGTCCACGGCATGAGCGGGCTACTGACCAGATAGGTCAAGAACAGCATGCCAAGCAGCGTCGGCGAGAACAGGTAGGGCGGCGCCGCGAGGTGGAAGCTCACGTAAGTGAACGTGGCGATGAAATTGAACATCACGCCGAAACCGATGGCATAGGTTGCAAGCAGCCGCCGGTCGCCCAAGTGACGGATCATTTGGATGAGGGAGGAGAGGAGGCCGCCCGAACGAACGAATTTCCGCTCGGGCGCCAGTGTCAGCGTCACGATAACGGCGGCGGCGAGCGTCAATAGCGCCACCACCTGGATGGCGGAACGCCAGCCGATCAGGTCGGCCAAAACTCCCGGAATGAAACGGCCGGAGAATCCGCCGATGCTGGCGCCCGAGACATAGAGGCCGGCGACGCGCGCGACGTCGCTCGGCGGCCACTCGTCGCCGATATAAGCGACCGTGACGGTGAAAATCGGCGGCAGCAGCAAGCCCTGCACGAAACGCCAGAACGCCAGTTCCGGCACGCTCGCCATGAAGGTCATCACCAGGGTCGGTACCGCGATGGCGAAAATGGCGGCGCTGATCAGCCGCTTGCGCCCGACGACGTCGGCCAGCGCACCGGTGAACGGGGCGGACATCGCGACCGCGACCGTGCTGGTGGTCATCAGCGAGGAGATTTCGCCGGCGCCGACATGGAATTCGCGCGAGAGCTCAGGCAAGAGCGCCTGCGGCGAATAGAGATTGACGAAGGCGGAAAACCCGGCCACGGCCACACCGAGGCTGCGGAGATCGTAGGACTTTTGCCACAGAGACATGCGGCATTATGGGCGAGGCGTGCCGCGAAAGCATCCCAATGTGATTGGATCAGTGGCCTTTGACAGTGTCGCGGCCGCGACCGTCTCAAAGCTGCTTGATTGCGCTGAAATCCCAGGCCGTGGCGTCGGCCGGGTTCTCGCCGATGCGGAGCGTCGTATCGTTGACGAAGCGGTAGGGCGGCACCGGCAAATTGTACGGCGCTGGCACGCCGGAGAAGACGCGGCCGGCCGGATCGTATTTGGAGCCGTGACACGGGCAGAAATAGCCGCCCGGCCAGGCCGTCACCGGCGTCGTTGCGCTGGCATCCGGATAGAACAGCGGGATGCAGCCGAGATGGGTGCAGATCCCGACCAGGACGCCGAATTCCGGCTTGATCGAGCGGTGCCAGTTGGTCGCATAAGGCGGCTGCTGCACCACGTCCGAATTCGGATCGGACAGCAGCGCAATCATCTCGCTGCTCTGCATCGAATCCAGCGTCTTCTTCGAGCGGCGGAACACGAAGGTCGGGCGTTGGCGCCAGCGCACCACGACCTGGCCGCCTTCCTGGATCTTGCTGACATCGAGTTCGACCGGCCCGCCGGCTGCGAGCGTCGAGGCGTCGGGATTCATCTGATCGATCAGCGGCACCAAGGCCGCTGCGGCGCCGACAGCGCCCACCACGGCGGTGGCGATATAGAAAAAATCGCGGCGCGTGCCTTCGCCGGAATGGCCATCAATAGGGCCGCTGATCGGAGCGCCGGGCGTTGTCGAAACGGTATTGGCCATGATGATGAAGTTCCTCGCTAACGGCGTTCGGTCAGGTTTTTTTCGGTCGACGCTTGTGCCCCGGGGCCCGTAATGTCGTCAACGGAACGGCCTTCGTCAATCGTAACTTCGCCCTCATCTTGTTTGCGAAAGCGGTGCCAGCCCTACGAATCTTGCACTATTGAATTTACGGGACCGGCTCGAAAAAGGGCAGGGACTTAAGCCGCCTAAACCCGCTAAATCACGCCGAAAAAGTCGCCAAAGGGACTCTAGGAGAGAACAATGCGCGCCAAGGACAATATGCGCACCGCCGCCGAAGTTCTGGTCGATCAATTGCGCATTCACGGTGTGCAGCATGTATTCTGCGTGCCGGGCGAAAGCTATCTCGCGGTGCTCGACGCATTTCATGACAGCGATCTGTCGGTGACGGTTTGCCGACAGGAAGGCGGCGCCTGCATGATGGCGGAGGCTATCGGCAAGGCCACCGGCCGGCCGGGCGTGGTGTTCGTCACCCGCGGCCCGGGCGCCACCAATGCCTCGCCGGGGATCCACATCGCCAAGCAGGATTCGACGCCGGTCGTGATGTTCGTCGGCCAGGTCGCGCGCGACATGAAGGAGCGCGAGGCGTTTCAGGAGCTCGATTATCGCGCGGTGTTCGGCTCCATGACCAAGTGGGCGACCGAGATCGACGATCCGGCGCGCGTGCCGGAGATCGTCTCGCGCGCCTTCTACACTGCCGCCAATGGCCGGCCGGGCCCCGTCGTCGTTGCCATCCCGGAGGACATGCTGATCGAACGCGTCGCGGTCGCCGACGCGGCGCCGTTTGCGCTCGTTGAAACGTCGCCCGGCGCGGCCGAGATGGAGAAGGTTGCGCAAATGCTCGGCGCAGCGCGGGCGCCGATTGTTCTTCTCGGCGGCAGCCGCTGGTCGCAGCAGGCGTGTGATCAGATGCGCCGCTTCGCGGAAAAATATTCATTGCCGGTGGCGACAACTTTCCGCCGCGGCCATTTGTTCGATCAGACGCATGGCTGTTACGCCGGCGATCTCGGCATCGGCCCCAATCTGAAATTGCTCGAACGGATAAAGTCATCGGACCTCGTCGTGCTGATCGGCGGCCGGATGGGCGAATTGCCGTCGCAGAGCTATACGCTGTTCGATATTCCGCATCCGCAAGTCCCGTTCATTCATGTGCATCCAGGCACCGATGAGCTCGGCCGCGTCTATAGCCCGACGCTTGCGATCAACGCGACGCCGACGGCATTCGCGGCCGCGCTCGAGAACTTGAAATTCGCGAAACCGCCCGCGGGCGACGGCAAAGGCGCGCATGCCGATTATCTCGCATGGACCGAGCAGCCGACCGAGCAGCCGGGCGGCGTCAATTTCGGCAAAGTCATCGTCTGGCTGCGCGACAATCTTCCGCCCGACGCCATCATCTGTAATGGCGCCGGCAATTATCCAGCCTGGATTCATCGCTTCTTCCGCTTCCACCGTTTCGCCCAGCATGTCGCGCCGGCGTCGGGCTCGATGGGCTATGGCGTGCCGGCGGCGGTGGCGATGAAACGGCTCTACCCCGAGCGCACCGTGGTCTGCGTGTCCGGCGACGGCGATTTCCTGATGAACGGCCAGGAATTCGCCACCGCCGTGCAATACAATTTGCCGTTCACCACCCTCATCGCCGACAACGGCATGTACGGCACCATCCGCATGCATCAGGAGCGCGAATATCCCGGCCGCGTGTCGGCGACCGACTTGCGCAATCCGGATTTCGCCGCTTACGCCAACGCCTTCGGCGGTTTCGGCGTCTCGGTCGAGCGCACGGAGGATTTTCCAGCCGCGTTCAAGGCGGCGCAGGCCTCCGGCAAGCCCGCGATCGTGCGGCTGAAAATCGATCCGGAGGCACTCACGCCCGGAATGACGCTGTCGAAAATCCGCGCCAAAGCGCAGGCCGAGAAGGGGAGTTGAAAAAATCTTCCACCCCCCGCGATAGCAGGGCAGGATAAAGTGAGAGCTAACAGCGGAGTTCAAAACCAGATGAAGGTGTTTCTTGGTTGTGCGGTGCCGGCGATCGCGATGCTGATGACGGCTGCGCCGGCCGACGCGAAAGGCTGCATCAAGGGCGCGATGGTCGGCGGCATCGCCGGTCACGCCGCCCATCATACTTTCCTCGGCGCGGTAACAGGCTGCGTTGTCGGCCACCATTTAGCAAAGAAACATGAGCCCCCCGCGTCGGGCCAAGATGCGGCGCCGTCTTCTGCCGCACCCGCGCCAGCGGCCGGCAAACAACAGTGATTGCCTAGAGCATGATCCGGAAAAGTGGAAACCGGTTTTCCGAAAAGATCATGCTCCAATGAAAAGAGCCGCCGGCATCATTCCGCCTTGACGCCGGCCGCCTTGATGATCGGCCACCATTTGGCGATCTCGGCTTCTTGGAAAGCTTTGAGCGCCTCGGGCGTCTGCTGCTCGGGCGTATAGATATCTTGCGCCAGATCGACCATGCGCTTGCGGATTTCCGGATCGGCGAGCGCCGCCACGGCCGCCTTGTTGAGCTTCGCGATTATTTCCTGAGGTGTGCCCTTCGGCGCCCACATCGCGTGCCAGAACGAGAAATAAAATCCCGGCAATCCGGCTTCGTCGGTCGTCGGGACGTCGGGCATGACCGCAACGCGCTTCGGCGCGGCAACCGCATAGCTTTTCACCGTGCCGGCCTGAAACTGCGGCAATACGACGGCCGGCGCATCGAGCGCGATGTCGACATTGCCGGCGACCAGATCCTGCATCGACAATCCGGCGCTGCGATACGGCACCATCTGCCATTTCAGGCCGAGTGTCTGCTGCAACAGGATGCCAGCGATATGGCTCGGCGAACCAACGCCGGAATTGCCCTCGGTGGTCTTGTCGCCGTTCTGTTTCAGCCAGGCAATCAATTCTTTCAGATTGCTCGCCGGCAAGGCCTTGCGCGAGTCGATCATGAACGGCTGCGTGGCGACGAGCGCGATCGGCTCGAAGTCTTTCACCAGATCGAAATCGAGCGAATAGATCGCGCCATTGGCCATGTTGGTTCCCCACTGGCCGAACAAGATCGTGTAGCCGTCCGGCGCGGAGCGCTCGGCTTTGGTGACGCCGATTGTGCCGCCGGCGCCGCCGGTATTTTCAACGACCACCGGCTGGCCGAGCTGCTTGCTCATGCCTTGCGCCGTGATCCGCGCCAACACGTCGGTCGAACCGCCCGGTGCGAGCGGAACGACCATGACGATCGGATGCGAGGGATAGTCGTCCGCAGAGGCCGATGTCGTCGCGACAATGGTGGGAGCAAAGCTCAAGCCCAAGGCGATTGCGGCGGCGACGACGGACTCGCGGATCATTCATTCCTCCCTGAATGCTTCTTGCTCTTCCTATGCCAGAGGAACGGCCCGCGCCAAAGCGCTAAGCTTAAGGTGAGGCGGCAAGTCTGGCGGTGAGACCAAATGTCCGTGGCTTGGCGGTGCGCGTTGTCAAACGACGTTGAATCGTGGTTCACTTGTTGAACCACACTGCGATTCCCTCGTGATTTCAGATGCCTTATCGCCGCACCGAAAGCGTCACGCGCCGTCTCGCCGCCCGCCATGCGGCGATCGTCGCGGCAGCCGGCGAGGCGGCGCGGGAAGGTGGCATGGCGGCGGTACAGATCGCGCCGGTGGCGATGCGCGCCGGGATCGCCGCCGGCACGGTCTATCGCTACTTCCCCGGCAAGACCGACCTGATCGCGGCACTCCTTGACGAGATTTCCGCGCGGGAGATTTCCGCGCTGCGCCGTGCCGCCGATGTTGCACCAGGTCCGCTGTCGGCGCTTTCCGCGATGATCATGACCTTTGCGGTGCGCGCACTGCGCGACCGCCGGCTGGTTTTCGCCGCCATCGCCGAACCGGTCGACGCCGAGCTCGACGCCGAGCGGCGCAAATTTCGCCAACAGCTGGCGGCAGAATTCGCCTTGCGCATCGCGGCGGCAAGCGCGGGCGGCCATCTGCCCGATCAGGATTCGGCGCTGTCGGCGGCGGCCTTGCTCGGGCTCCTGATCGAGGGTCTGGTCGGCCCCCTTGCGCCCGATGCCGCAGGCCGCGAGCGTGAAGTCGTCCAATCGCTCACGCTCATCGCCTTGCGCGCGCTCGGCGTCGCCGATGCACGCGCCCGCGGCCTCGTCGTACAGACTGCTGTGCCGAACGCTGGCTAGGCGGCCGACTTGCGTAAATGCGGGAAGCGCTCGGTGAGAAGGGAGCCCGGATAATAGGTCGACGCAAAAGCCGGGTGGGCGCGAATGGCGTCGTACCAGCGTTGGACGCGCGGCAGATCCTGCCACGCGCCGTCCTGACCGAGGTCGGCCATGCGCACGATCGCCGGCATCACCGAAATGTCGGCGAGCGAGATTTCGCGGCCAAGGAGCCAAGGTCCGCCGCTCTTTGCAATCTCGGCGTCCATGCGCTCGTAAGTACGCCGCAGCCGTCCTAGCGCGGCATCCATCTCCTGCTGCGGAAATCCCTTGCGGCCCATCGCCAGCATGAATTCCTTGCGCAGCGGCTTGGATTCCGCAAACGCCGTGAACTCGTCCTCGCTCATCGCCGCAAAGCGCGGCAGGAAGGCGAGGTTGAATGTCGGCACGCGCACCGCCGCCGCCGGCATTTCGTCGATGAAATGCAGGAGCGAGCGCATCTTGGCGCGCAATACCGGATCGAGCGGCGTGAAGTTTTTCGGCGCCGGCGCAACCTCGTCGAGATATTCGATGATGACGTTTGAATCGATCACGATCGCGCCGTCATGGTCGAGCGTGGGCACGACGCCGTTCGGATTGAGTGCAAGATAATCCGGCTTGAGCTGGTCGCCAGCGAGCAGGTCGAGCTTGACCTCGGAGAACGGAAGTTCTTTAGCGTTGAGCACGAACCGGACGCGCTGGCTGCACGTCGATTGCGGCGCGTTGTAAAGCTTGAACGGCATGGTGGGCTTCCCGAATTCTTAATAGGCTTGCGCGAAGCTTAACTGGGCGCGACACGGTTTGCCACTGACGTTAGTGTGACATCAGCGCCGGGATGGTCATCGAACGAAAGATCGAGCGCGTCACGCCGCCGAGCACGAATTCGCGCAAACGCGAATGGCCGTAGCCGCCCATGACCATAAAGTCGGCGCTGCTGTCGGCCGCATGCGAGAGCAGCGCGTCGGCGACATGGATATCGCCGCCAGGGATGCGCTGGACGTCGATTTTGAGGCCGTGGCGGGCGAGGTGTTGGCCCATATCAACGCCCTCGATCTCGTCCTGCTTGCCGGGCTCATTGGCGATGATGGTGACCTCGACGCGTCCGGCTTTGGTAAGGAGCGGCATGGCATCGCCGATGGCGCGTGCGGCCTGCCGGCTGCCGTCCCAGCACACCATGACCTTGTCGAGCTTGAGCGGGCCCTTTTGGATATAGGGCACGACGATCATCGGCCGGCCGGATTCAAACAGCGTGGTTTCGGCGATGATGTCTTCGATCGAACCGCTCTCCGGATCGGCCTGGCCGACGATTGAGAGATCGAAACGCCGGGCGATGCGGCCGAACTGTTCGCCGGCGCCGGCAAGGCTCGCGGTGATGCTCAGCGGTTCGGCCGAGAGCCCCGCGCGCCCGGTCGCCGCCGCGAAGCGGGTGATTGCCGCTTTCGCGTCGGTTTCGTTGTTGGCTTGCTGCTGCTCGATTATTTCGGCGGGGATGTAGCCTGTGGCGGAGACCGGAACGATCGGGTCATAGACGAAGGCGACGCCCGCCAAATGCGCATTCAAGGCGCTGGCGATGGAAACCGCATAGTCGCCGGCCGGACCGCCGCCTTTGCTCAAGCCGAGGTTGACGACGATATCCTTGATCATGAGACGTCTCCCGGTTAGGCGGCGTGCGCGATCGTTATCCTATACCGGATCGCAACGGGCGTTGAGCTAGATCAAACGCATGGAGCCGCGGCTATTTCTTGATGTCGCCGTCGGCATCGAATTGTTTCAGATAGGCCCACAGGTCGTTGATCTCCTGGTCGTTCTTGATGCCGGCGAAGGTCATCTTGGTGCCCGGCACCACGGCGGCCGGGTTCTTGATGTATTCCTTGAACGTCGCTTCGCCCCACACGATCCCGGAATTCTTATTGGCGTCGGAATAGCTGTAATTCGGTGCAGTGCCGGAGTGACGGCCGTCGAGTCCGTTCAGCTGTGGCCCGATCTTGTTCTCGGCGTCCGCGCCGATAGCGTGGCAGGGCAGGCACTTGTTGAACGAATGCTGACCGGCGGCGACGTCCTGTGCCACAGCCAGGCTCGCCGACGCGGCGATTGCGACCGCCGTCATGGCTATTGTCGTGATCAGTTTCTTCATCACCCGCTCTTTCCTTGCGCCTGTGGATCTTCGCCCCGGCATCGTTCAAGCGAGCCGCGCCGAGCCTGTCAACGGCCGAGATACGGAACGGCGCAGTCGCCCGAACTCCATTCTTCGCACCGGCTTTTCCGCTATACTGGCGGTAGAAACGTTGCAAAGGCTCCCAAGAGGCTGCAATGCCGATCCTGATGCCGCTGTTCGATGACGCGGTGCTCAAGCGCCGCGGCGAGATCGTGGCGGCGCTCAAGCGCATCGTGCCGGGCGAAGGGGTCATCGATTCCGAGCAGGGCATGCGGCCGTTCGAAAGCGACGGGTTGACCGCCTATCGCCAGCTGCCGATGGTGGTGGTGCTGCCGGAAACGACGGCGCAGGTCGCCTCCGTGCTCGAATATTGCCACCGCGAAAGCATCAAGGTCGTGCCGCGCGGCGCCGGCACCTCGCTCTCGGGCGGCGCGCTGCCACTCGGCGACGGCGTTCTGCTCGGCCTCGCCAAATTCAGCCGCATCCGCGAAATCGATTTCGACAACCGCGTCGCCGTGGTCGAGCCCGGCGTCACCAATCTCGCGGTGTCCAAGGCCGTCGAAGCGGCCGGATTCTACTATGCGCCGGATCCTTCGTCGCAGATCGCCTGTACCATCGGCGGCAATATCGCGGAGAATTCCGGCGGCGTGCATTGCCTCAAATACGGCATGACCACCAACAATGTGCTCGGCTGCGAATTGGTGCTGATGACCGGCGAGATTTTGCGGCTTGGCGGCAAGCATCTCGATTCAGGCGGCTACGACCTCCTCGGCATCGTCACCGGGTCCGAAGGGCTCCTCGGCGTCGTCACCGAAGTCACTGTCCGCATCCTCAAGAAGCCGCAATGCGCGCGCGCGGCGCTGATCGGTTTCGACGCCTCGGAAGACGGCGGCGAATGCGTGGCCAAGATCATCGGCGCGGGCATCATTCCGGGCGGCATGGAAATGATGGACCGCCCGGCGATTGCGGCGACCGAGGAGTTTGTCCATGCCGGCTATCCGCTCGATGTCGAGGCGCTCTTGATCGTCGAGCTCGATGGCCCGCGCGACGAAGTCGATCATCTCTTGGCGCGCGTCGAGGCGATCGCCAAGGCGTGCCGCGCAGTGACTTGCCGGGTGTCCAATTCCGAGGAGGAACGGCTGTTGTTTTGGGCCGGCCGCAAGGCTGCGTTTCCGGCGGTCGGGCGCATCTCACCGGATTATTATTGCATGGATGGCACCATCCCTCGCGCCAAACTGCCGCTGGTGCTGCGCCGCATGCAGGAACTGTCGGCGAAATACCGGTTACGCGTCGCCAACGTGTTTCATGCCGGCGACGGCAATCTGCATCCGCTGATCCTCTATGACGCCAACAAGCCCGGCGAGCTCGATCGCGCCGAGCTTTTCGGCGCCGATATTTTGCGGCTCTGCGTCGAGGTCGGCGGCGTCTTGACCGGCGAGCACGGCGTTGGCGTCGAAAAACGCGATCTGATGCCGGTGATGTTCTCCGAGGAAGACCTCAATGCCCAGCAGCGCGTCAAATGCGCCTTTGACGACAAGGGCTTACTCAATCCCGGAAAAGTTTTTCCGACGCTGCATCGCTGCGCCGAGCTTGGCCGCATGCACGTCCATGCCGGGCGCGTGGCGCATCCCGATATCCCGCGATTTTGAGCCGCCGGGCAAATCTCATCTCACAACAAGCGTCATCCAACTCCGAAAAGCGCGCGCGAGGGAAGTACGTTCAGATGGAATTCGGTCTCTTTTGTTCGGCGCAGGCCAACAGCAATGAGTTCGGCCCCGAAACCGGTCAGGGCTTTCGCGACTATCTCGACTTCAATGTCGAGGCCGAGGCGCTCGGTTTCAAGTCGAGCTTTCTGGTCGAGCATCATTTCACCGGCTGGAATCAGGTGTCGTCGACGCTGATGCTGCTGATGGCGCTGGCCATGCGCACGTCGAAGCTGCGGCTCGGCTCTGCGGTGATGGTCTTGCCATGGCACAATCCGGTGCTGCTCGCCGAACAGGCGGCGACGCTCGATCTGATCTCTGGCGGCCGCTTCGATTTCGGCATCGGCAAAGGCTATAGGCATAGCGAATTCAACGGCTTCCAAATCGCGCCGGACGAGGCCGAGGCGCGGTTCGAGGAGGCGGTCGAAGTGATGACGCGGGCGTTCACGACGCGCGAGCGCTTCTCGTATCGCGGCCGCTTCTGGCACTTCGAGGACATCGTCGTCGAGCCGCCGCCGGCGCAGCAACCGCACCCGCCGTTTTGGGTTGCGGCCGGCAGCGAACACTCGATCCGCCGCGCCGCGGCGCGCGGCTTCAACCTGATCCTCGATCAATATGCCAGCGCGGCAACGCTCGGCGAACGCATCGGCATCTACAAGGCCGAGCGCAAGCTGCACGATCTCGGCTTTGATCCAGCGCAAATCGTCGTGGCGCGGCAGCTTTATGTCGCCAAGGACGAAGCCGACAAGCAAGCGGCGTTGGCGCGCCAGGCCGCGTACACCAAGCGCACGGTCGATGTGTCGCGCAAGCCTGATCACAAAGGCGGCTCGCAAAGGGGGTCACATGTCCTGGCTTATGCCGATAAGGCCGGCGGCACCGAGGAAAATGCGCTCTACGGCACGCCGGACGAGATCGCGGCGATGCTTGGGGACTTGCAGCGGGCAGGGGTGAACTCTGTGCTCCTCGTCGTCTCTGGCGGCGTCGCGCAATTGCGCCGCTTCGCGCGCGAGATCATGCCGGCCTTTGCGCGCCCCGCGCCGACCGCCGACGCCGCGGAATAGGACGCCCCGCAATGGCCGACAGCCTCAAGCCGCGCGATGCGATCGAAGTCGAGTTCATCATTCGCGCGGCGCTTGCCGAGGAGAAGACGCTCGAAGTCATAGGCCGCGGCACCAAGCGCGCCATCGGCCGCGCCGCGCAATGGGATGCGACGGTCGACCTGTCGGGGCTTTCGGGCGTCACGCTCTATGAGCCGGAGGAACTCGTGCTGTCGGCCAAGGCGGGAACTCCGCTCGCCGAAATCGAAGCGCTGGTGGCAGGGAGCAACCAGGAGCTCGCCTTCGAACCGATGGATTACGGGCCGCTCTTTGGCAATGCGGCCGGCGGCGCGACCATCGGCGGGGTGATCGCGGCCAATCTCAGTGGGCCGCGCCGCATCAAGGCCGGCGCCGCGCGCGATCATTTCCTCGGCGTCAATGCCGTATCCGGCCGCGGCGAAGTGTTCAAATCCGGCGGCCGCGTGGTCAAGAATGTGACCGGTTACGACCTGTGCAAGGTGATCGCCGGGTCGTGGGGCACGCTCGCGGTCATGACCGACGTGACGGTCAAAACCCTGCCCAAGGCCGAGACCGAGGCGAGTGTTTTGGTCCTCAATCTCGATGACGCGGCGGCGTGCGACGCTATGGCAGCGGCGATGGGCTCCTACGGCGACGTGTCCGCAGCCGCCCACCTGCCGGTCGCGATCGCCCAACGGATTGCCGCGACCGCAACCGCACATGCCGCGGTGACCGCCTTTCGCCTCGAAGGCGTCGCGCCTTCGGTGGCGCAGCGTAAAACCGTGCTGGAAAAACTCTTGGCGCCGTTCGGCTCGCTCGCTGCGCTTGGCGATCTGGCCTCGCGTGCATTGTGGCGGAGCGTGCGCGACGTCTTGCCGTCTGCGGCGGCGGGGCCCGCAGGCAAACGCGATCTCTGGCGTATTTCGACGGCGCCGAGCGCGGGTGCAGCGGTCGGCCGTGCGCTCGCCGGCAAAGCCGATGCCGAGATCCTTTACGATTGGGCCGGCGGGCTCGTTTGGGCGGCTTTGCCTGCCGCTGACGATGCCAATGCGCCGCTGGTGCGCGCCACGGTCGCAGCCGCCGGCGGCCACGCCACGCTGATCCGGGCGCCGGCCGCTGTTCGCGCCGCAGTGGACGTATTCTCACCCGAGCCGGCGCCGCTAGCGGCATTGACGGAGCGCATCCGTAAAAGCTTCGATCCGCAGGGGGTTCTCAATCCCGGACGCATGTGGGCGGGCGTTTAGCGATGCAAACTTCATTCACGCTGGCGCAGCTTGCCGATCCGGACATCGCCGAATCGGAAAAGATCCTCCGCGCCTGCGTCCATTGCGGCTTTTGCACTGCGACTTGCCCGACCTACGTGCTCGACGGCAACGAGCTCGATTCGCCGCGCGGGCGCATCTACCTGATCAAGGACATGCTGGAGCACGACCGCCCGGCGACCGAGGAGGTCACCCGGCACATCGATCGCTGCCTGTCGTGCCTTGCCTGCATGACGACGTGCCCGTCCGGCGTCCACTATATGCACCTTGTCGATCACGCCCGGGCTCACATCGAACAGACCTACCGCCGCCCGCTTGGCGAGCGCTTCCTGCGCGCAATGCTGGCCGGGCTGATGCCCTATCCGGAGCGCTTCCGGCTCGCGCTTGCTGCGGCTTTATTCGCCAAGCCATTCGCGCCGCTTGCCGCGGCGTTCGGGTTCAAGCGGCTCGCGGCGATGCTCAGGCTGTCGTCCTGGCGCTGGCCCCATAAGCCGCTTCCGCCGCAGACTTTCCCCGCCTTGGGAACGGGCAATGCCCGCGTCGCGCTCCTCTCAGGCTGCGTCAACGACCTCTTGGCGCCGGACATCAACGCGGCGGCCATCGCGGTGCTGACACGGCACGGCGTCGAGGTCGTACTGCCTGAAGGTCTCGGTTGCTGCGGTTCGCTCGTGCATCACATGGGCCGCGAGGAGGAGGCGCTGGCGCAAGCACGCGCCAATATCGACGCCGTCCTGGCGGTCGGCGGCCTCGACGCCATCATCATCACCGCCTCCGGCTGCGGCACGACCATGAAGGACTACGGCTTCATGCTGCGCAACGATCCGGATTATGCCGACCGGGCGGCGCACATATCCGCGCTGACGAAGGACATCACCGAATATCTCGCGAGAGTGCCGCTTCGGACCGCGCTCGAACCGAATCAGTCAGCCGGCGACGCACCAGATCCGCGCGGTCTCGTCGTCGCCTACCATGCCGCCTGCTCGCTGCAACACGGGCAGCGCGTCACCTGTCAGCCAAAGGAGCTGCTCAGCAAGTTTGGCTTTGTTGTACGCGATATTCCGGACGGTCATCTGTGCTGCGGTTCGGCCGGTACCTACAATATTCTGCAGTCAGACATCGCAAGAAGGTTGCGCGATCTTAAAGTCGGGACTATCGAGAGACTGCGACCTGATGTGATCGCAGCAGGCAATCTTGGTTGCATCACGCAGATCGCAACGGGCACGGAGGTTCCAGTGGTCCATACGGTCGAACTGATCGACTGGGCTACTGGAGGTCGGTGTCCGCGAAGCATTCGGGAGCAAAGGCCGCGCGCGGCAATGCACCCGGCCACGGCAGCAGACTGAGTGCGATCTCGGTCAGCCTCGTGCCACAATACCGGTCTTCCCATGGTCGCGCTGTGGGGGCGCACGGGTACTGGATCGGTAGCAGCGATCGGGAGGTCGATCATGGCGAAGAAGTCCAAAGCGAAGAAGAAATCCGGCAAGAAAAAGAAGGCCGCTCCGGCCAAGAAGAAAAAGACACTGAAGGCGTCGGCGAAGAAGAAGACGGTGAAAAAGGCTGCCAAGAAGCCGGCCAAGAAGGCCGTCAAGAAGGCCGCTCCGAAGAGCAAACCGGCGCCGAAGCCCGCGCCCGCTCCGATGCCTGAACCGGCGCCCGCGCCGGCCTGGACGCCGCCCAGTTCCGATATGGGTGGCAGCGGCAGCGGCAGCGGCAGCGGCGGCGGCTAGTCAGCTTTCGCTTCATGGAGGAAGTTGCGTGGGCCCGGCCCTGCCGGGCCGCATTGCATCGGCTCAACGAGCCCAATAGCATTGGCCAGCATTGGCCTGACTTGGTTGCCCTGAGCCCGTTTTGACATCAGGATCGGCGACGAATGTGTCGCCGGTCCGAGGCCGTGCGACCGGTCATTTTTGCTATTCCATCCCGCCGTTTCCGTTTCGCTGTCGAGGAGGTGTGTTATGGCGAACTACAACATCCTGCTGATGGGCGCGTCCTACGGTTCGCTGCTCGCGTCGAAGCTCTTGTTCGGCGGTCACTCGATTCATCTGGTCTGCCTGCCCGCCGAGGCCGAACTGATCAACGCCGACGGCTTCAAGGTTCGCCTGCCGATTCGCGGCCGCAAGGAGCCGGTGCTTCTCGAATCGCGAAAGCTTCCCGGCAAGGTCACGGCCGGTCCGGCGACCGGCGTCGATCCGAAGAATTACGACCTCGTCGGCCTGTGCATGCAGGAGCCGCAATATCGCTCGCCGGGCGTGCGCGAACTGCTCGATGCGGTGGGGAAATCGCGCGTGCCCTGCATGTCGATCATGAACATGCCGCCGCTGCCCTATATCAAGCGCATCCCCGGCCTCGACTACGAGGCGCTCAAGCCCGCTTATACCGACCCGACCGTGTGGGACAGCTTCGATCCCAAGACGATCACGCTCAACAGCCCGGATCCGCAAGCGATCCGCCCGCCGGACGAGAAGGCGAACTTCCTCCTGGTGACGCTGCCGACCAACTTCAAATGCGCGAGATTCGATGACGACAAGAGCACGGCGATCCTCCGTCAGCTCGAGAAGGACGTCGACGCGGCGCGGTTCGACACGCCCGAGGGCAAGATCGAACTTCCGGTGAAGCTCAGGATCTATGATTCGATCTTCGTGCCGCTCGCCAAGTGGGCGATGCTGCTCGCCGGCAACTATCGCTGCGTGACCAAGGACGGCATGCGCACGGCCCAGGAAGCCGTGCACAGCGACCTCGAAACTTCGCGCTCGGTGTACAATTTCGTCGTCGATCTGTGCGTCAAGCTCGGCGCTAATCCGGCCGATCTGGTGCCGTTCGAGAAATACGCGGCGGCTGCCGAATCGCTCACGCGCCCGGCTTCGGCGGCGCGCGCCCTGCAAAACGGCGCCCCGAATATCGAACGCGCCGACAAGCTCGTTCAGCTCATCGCCAGGCAGAGAGGCATGAGCCATCCGGCCATCGACGCCCAAGTGGCGCTGGTCGATGCGCGGCTCGAGGCTAACCGCAAGAAGGCAGCCGCGGCGTAAGCTGCGGTCTCAACTGACTTCGACGTCCTGCCAAAAGCCGAATCGGCCGCCGACCTGCGTCATTTCCGGCCGCGGCGCTTCGTAGGACCAGGCTGCACGCGGGTGCCGCGCGCCCTGGACGACCACGTCGTAGAACTGCACGCCGTGCGGACAGGCATGATCGTCGGCCGTTTTGTCAGCCTTTTCCAGCCAATCGAGCCGCACCGCCGTGCGCGGAAAGTATTGATATCCCTTGCATTCGATGACGTCGTCGCTTTGCGCGACGACGCGGCCCTCGACAGTCGCTCGCATGATCAGCCTCCGCCTGTGGATAAGTATCTCTCATATCGAACAAAATACGTAGGAATGTCCGCGCGATCAGACAATGGCGACGGCATCGAAAGTATCTGCGCATTTATTGGCTTTTTTGACCTTCCCCGGCGCTTGCTCACGGCGGAAAGCCTAAGGCAGGCAGTCACTTGCTATGCGAAAAGTGTGACCCGCCCGCCACACCGGATAACAAACTCTGAAGTTTTGCGACAAAAGCATAAAAAGTCGGCATTTGCTCCCGTTTTAAGCTTGGCTGTTTCATGGTTAAATTGTCCTATTCGTGAAGGTTTGAGGTGCGCGCGGGGCGCTGCGGGGATTGGTTTTAGTCGAGGGAATAGCTTCGTAGTTCGGTCTTTGAAGAAACATCGCCCGAATACAGGCAGGGACAACAGAAGGGGCAAGTTATGAAGAGAGTCGCTTTATCGTTGGTTTTGGCGGCTGGGTTGGCTTCCTCAGCGATGGCCGCTGACATGGCAACGAAGGCCCCGCCGGCGGCGCCGCCTCCGGCGCCCGATCCGTGGGACGTCGCCATCAGTGCGGCTTTGATGACCGACTATAACTTCCGCGGCATCACCCAATCGGCGCACCATCCGTCGGCGCAGGCCGGCTTTGAGCCGCGCTACAATTTCAATTCAACCTGGCAGGGCTATCTCGGTATCTCGGGGGAGAGCATCGATTTCCCGAACCAGGCTGCGGCAGAAATCGACTTCTACGGCGGTATCCGGCCGACCTTCGACAAGCTCGCGCTTGATTTCGGCTTTTGGTACTACTGGTATCCCGGCGGCAATTGCTGGGGCTTACCGCCCGGTTCCGCCGCGCCCGGCACGTGTAATACCGCACCGGCTGGCGCGACCGTGCCCAACAAGAATGGCATACCGTTGGGCGGCAACGTCGTGAAGTCCAATGAGAGCTTCTACGAGTTCTATGCCAAGGCGACTTACACGTTCAGCGATCAGTGGGCTGCCGGCGTGCAGTATTGGTACTCGCCGTCAGTCTCCAATACCGGCGCTCCGGGTAACTATGTCGTCGGCAACGTCACCTACACCGAGCCGAGCACATGGTGGGGCAGCTCCGGTATCGGCGGCTACATATCCGGCGACCTCGGTTACTGGGCTCTTGGCACCAGCGACTCCTTCTACGGCACGGGCGTTACCGGCAATCCCTTCTTCGGTGGCGTTAATTACACCGATTACTGGAACTGGGATGCTGGCCTCGGCTTCACCTACAAGGCGTTCACGCTCGATCTGCGCTACTACGACAGCAGCCTGAACAAGGGGGAGTGCAGCGTGTTCACCAGCGCCGCGAACACGTCGTTCTCTCCGGGCAACGTGAGCGTGCAGAATCCGAACGGTCAGGGCTCCAATTGGTGCGGCACGGCCTACATCGCCAAGCTCTCCTTTGCGGCCAACCTCAGCGGCCTGAAGTAAGACTGCCTGGGCATCTTCGAGAATTGCGGCCGGTGGCGGAAACGCCACCGGCCTTTTC
>DASQRX010000168.1:0-4419 GCA_035642635.1 Xanthobacteraceae bacterium | reverse complement strand
GGTCGCCGTCGGCGAAGGCATGAACGTCAAAGCCGTTGCCGGTGCGGACATCGTCTAGCGCGGCGAGATGCGCCAGTTCGGCGCGGGCAAAATCTTCGTTGGTCGTCACTTTCACATTCCCGCTTTCGCCTTCAAACACGTTGACGCGCTGGCCGGCCCATTCGGCAAGCGCGGCATCGTCGGTAAAGCTTTCGAGACCGGCCGCGGCCGCGCGCCGATGCGCCTTGAGGATCAGATCGAAGCCGAAGGCTTGCGGCGTCTGGATGATGCGCAATCGGGTGCGGTCAAGCGTTTCGGTCACGATCGAGTCGGCGTCAATCCCTTTCACCGTATCCGCAACGACGATGCCTGGCACCGCAGCTCCTGTCGCAGTACCGGCGGCGATGGCGCGGCCGATCAGTCCAGGGCTCAAGAACGGACGCGCGGCATCGTGAATGAGCACGAGAGCAGGGGCGCGAGCGGCAAGCGCATCGAGCCCGGCCCGGACGGATGCCTGGCGTGTTGCGCCGCCCGCAACCGGCGGCAAGAGCTTCGCTAAACCGGCAGTAGCCGCGCGGAAGGCTTCCTCATCGCCGCCACCAATAACAGGCTGCACCACGCCCACACTCGGGTGATTGAGAAACGCGCGCAAGGTCGGCCGGATCATCGGCTCGCCGGCGATGTCGCGATATTGCTTTGGGATGCCGCCGCCGGCGCGCTCGCCACGGCCGGCCGCGACGATCACAGCGGCCACCAGACCCGTCATGAAACACTCTGATCCCGATTTGGGCAGTCAATTCGTGTGGGCATGCCTTAGCGCATGTCGGGGCAATGTGCGAACCGCATCGCGGCTGATTTCGACGCCAAACCCTGATAGCCAAAGGCCTTCTCCTATCGATATTCACAGATTAGGGATATTGCAGTGCAGCACTTGCGTTGCAGCGTGATTTGGCTAAACTCTATGCAGAAGCTGAATAGTGCCTATTGCGTGTGCATAGACGCTAACGGCGCATTCTCGGTTCCGGCTCTTGATGGCTAAGTGCCCGACTTTACATAGCTTCTGTCCTGGCAATGGCGCCACCGGAAGCGGATTCTCGAGGACCGCGACATGAGCGCGGTTGAGCCATTGCTGACCTCTTCGGCGGCCGATGCAATTCTGAACGCGCTTCCGCACCCCGTCATCGTTGTGTCATCTGACGGAAAAGTCGTCGACGCCAATGTCGCCGCGGAGTCCTTTTTCGAGGTTTCGGTGCCGCTGTTGCGGCGGCACCTGTTACGCGACCTGGTGCCGTTCGGCAGTCCCTTGATCACGTTGATCGAGCAGGTGCGCCGGCGCGGCGCCGCCGTTAACGAATACAAGGTGGACCTCGGCACGCCACGCAATCCCGGCGACCGGCTGGTCGACCTTCATGTCGCGCCGCTCCCCGAGCAGCCCGACCATGTCGTGGTGATGCTGCAGGAACGCACCATCGCCGACAAGATGGATCGCCAGCTCACCCATCGCGGCGCGGCCCGTTCGGTGATCGCGCTTGCCGCCATGCTGGCGCATGAGATCAAGAATCCACTGTCCGGGATCCGCGGCGCCGCGCAATTGCTCGAACAATCCGTGGAAGATGACGACCGCACGCTGACGCGGCTGATCTGCGACGAGGCCGACCGCATCGTCAAGCTCGTCGATCGCATGGAAGTGTTTAGCGACGAGCGGCCGATCGAACGCGAGCCGATCAATATTCACGTCGTGCTCGATCACGTCCGCCGCCTCGCGCAATCGGGCTTCGCCCGGCACATCAAATTCATCGAGGAATACGATCCCTCGCTGCCGATGGTGCTGGCGAACCGCGATCAGCTGGTGCAGGTGTTTTTGAACTTGATCAAGAACGCGGCCGAGGCGATCGGCGAAAATACCAATGGCGGCGAAATCGTCCTGACCACGGCGTTTCGCCCCGGCGTGCGCCTGTCGTTGCCGGGGGCCAATGCCCGCGTATCGCTACCGCTCGAATTCGGCGTCCGCGACAACGGACCGGGGGTGCCCGAAGAATTGATGCCGCACTTGTTCGATCCATTCGTCACCACCAAGCCGAGCGGATCGGGTCTGGGCCTGGCGCTTGTCGCCAAAATCGTCGGCGACCACGGCGGCATTATCGAGTGCGAGTCGCAGCCGCGGCGAACCATGTTTCGCACACTCATGCCGAAATTCACCGACACGAGCAGCGGTGAAAGCGCCGAGCGGGACGGCATCCTTAAATCACAAGGGGATTATTGATGCCCGCGGGAAGCATTCTGGTTGCCGACGACGACTCAGCGATCCGAACGGTGCTCAATCAAGCACTATCGCGGGCCGGGTATGAGGTGCGCTCGACCGGCAACGCCGCGACGCTCTGGCGCTGGATCAGCCAGGGCGACGGCGACCTCATCATCAGCGACGTATTGCTGCCGGACGAGAGCGCGTTCGATTTGTTGCCGCGCATCAAGAAATCGCGCCCGGATCTGCCGATCATCATCATGAGCGCGCAAAACACGTTCATGACCGCCATTCGCGCCTCCGAGCGCGGCGCCTACGAGTATTTGCCAAAGCCGTTCGACCTCAAGGAACTGATTGCGATCGTCGGCCGCGCATTATCTGAGCCGAAGGAAAAGACCCGTCAACCCGCCAAGGTCGAGGATTTTGAATCCATTCCGCTGGTCGGCCGTTCGCCGGCCATGCAGGAAATCTACCGCGTCTTGGCGCGGCTGATGCAGACCGATTTGACGGTGATGATTTCGGGCGAGTCCGGCACCGGCAAGGAATTGGTGGCGCGCGCGCTACACGACTACGGCAAGCGGCGCACCGGTCCTTTCGTCGCCATCAACATGGCGGCGATCCCGCGCGATCTGATCGAGTCCGAATTGTTCGGCCACGAGAAGGGCGCCTTTACCGGCGCCAATACCCGAAGCTCCGGCCGCTTCGAACAGGCCGAGGGCGGCACGCTGTTTCTCGACGAAATCGGCGACATGCCGATGGAAGCGCAAACCCGGCTGTTGCGCGTGCTGCAACAGGGCGAGTACACGACGGTCGGTGGCAGGACCCCGATCAAAGCCGACGTGCGCATCATCGCCGCGACCAACAAGGATCTGCGGCAGCTTATCCAGCAGGGCCTGTTCCGCGAAGATCTGTTCTTCCGGCTCAATGTCGTGCCGCTCCGCCTGCCGCCGCTGCGCGAGCGCACCGAGGACATTCCCGATCTGATCCGCCACTTCTTCACGTTGGTGGAGCGCGAGGGATTGCCGCCCAAACAGATCGACCAAGCCTCGGTCGATCGCCTCAAGCGGCATCGCTGGCCCGGCAATGTGCGCGAATTGGAAAACCTGGCACGGCGCCTTGCCGCGCTTTATCCGCAAGAGACGATCACGGCGGCGGTGGTCGATGCCGAACTGGCGCAGCCGGCTTTGGTGGCGCCCGGCGAGAGCAAGACAGGCGACGAAAATCTTTCCGGCTCGGTCGAACGCTACCTGACGCGCTATTTTTCAGGTTTCGACGACGGTCTGCCGCCGCCGGGCCTCTACCACCGCATTCTCCGCGAGGTCGAAGGCCCGCTGCTATCGGCCGCCTTGACGGCCACTCGGGGCAACCAGATCCGCGCCGCCGATCTGCTCGGGGTGAACCGCAACACGTTGCGCAAGAAAATCCGCGATTTAGACATTCAGGTCTATCGCACCGGCGGCGGCTAAAGCCGACATGGTCTGAGCGCCTCGTGATGTCTGCTAATGACCCGAAGCGGACATCGGTGGGCAAGAAATAACGCGCGTCAATTCGCACCCTGGCCCCAGGGCATTGAGTGGCGCGTAACTTGGGGTCAGTGGATTTTTCCGTGGCGCCACTTAAGACCGAGTGCCAAGGCACGCTCAGGCGTGATCATTCTTGCTATTCCAGCGCGGATGCTCCTTGTTCGGATAGAGTCGCCACCCGAACACGAAATGCTGGCCGTGCTTGTCGCTGTTCTTCTTGGCCTGAACGGCCTTCTTGATCATCTCGGCCAACGCGCGGTTAGCTTGATAGCCGCATTTGTCGGTGGCTCCGACATGCTTGGCGTCCGTCTTCACGCCTGGCAGCGGCACCCTTCCCTTACCTTTAGACGTTTTACGCGCGCCACTTTTGAGCTTGGAACGTGTCACCTTTGGATAGATTTCAGGCATTGGCGTATTCCTTGTTGACGTTGAGTCTTGGTGAAGTGTCGGTCGGTTACAGGCGACGAACGCCCTCACATCACCCAATAGCGTGCTAAATTCACGCCGACCCAATTGAGCAAGTTGAGCATCCGATCCCCCACGAGCCACGGCTCCATCGGAGGGCCCGGCGCTACAGGGGACTACAGCCGAGCCTAGCAGCAATATGGGAAAACGTTCCGTCCAGACGGAACCGACTTAGAGATAACTCGCCACCGTGAAGCTATTGCGAAGCCC
>DASQRX010000167.1:0-6085 GCA_035642635.1 Xanthobacteraceae bacterium | reverse complement strand
CGATCCCTAGTCAAATCCGCATTGCTCGCGCTCGCCGCGCGCGGGCTGCCCCTGCCCGCCTGGATCAGCCCAGCGCTGGCGCAAGCGCCAGCCGCCCCGCAAGCCAAGACTCCTGAGGCCAAGACTCCTGAGGCCAAGACTTGGCTGCACGGTACGTCGCATTTCGGCGACCTGAAATATCCCTCCGGCTTCAAGCAATTCGACTATGTCAACGCCAAAGCGCCGAAGGGCGGCACGGCGCGGCAGCTCGCCATCGGCACCTTTGACAACTTCAATTCGGTGATTGCCGAGGTCAAAGGCTCGCTCGCTGCCGGGATTGGCCTCACCTATGAATCGCTCACCGTAAGCTCCCTCGATGAAGCCTCGAGCGAATACGGTCTGCTCGCCGAAGCGCTGAGCTTCCCGGCTGACTTCTCCTCGGTCACCTATCGATTGCGGGCGGAAGCAAAATGGCACGACGGAACTCCGGTCACGCCGGACGACGTCATTTTCTCATTCGACGCCTGGAAGAAAAACAGTCCGCGGCAATCGGCCTATTATCGTCACGTCACCAAGGCCGAGAAGACCGGCGATCGCGAAGTGACCTTCATCTTCGACGGGCCGGGCAACCGCGAACTGCCGCAGATCGTCGGCCAGCTTGTCGTATTGCCGAAAGCTTGGTGGCAAGGCACCGACAAGGACGGCAAGCAGCGCGACGTGACCCTGACCACGCTCGAACCGCCGCTCGGTAGCGGCCCCTACAGCATCAAGGATTTCACGCCTGGCCGCAATCTCGTTTACGAGCGCGTCAAGGATTATTGGGGCAACGCGCTCAACGTCAATATCGGCATCAACAATTTCGATGAGCTGCACTACGAGTATTTTCGCGATACGACGGTCGCGCTCGAAGCGTTCAAGGCCGACACCGTCGACTGGCGGAGCGAGAATAGCGCCAAGAACTGGGCCACCGCTTACGATTTCCCGGCGGTCGCCGATGGCCGTGTCGTGAAAGAGGAGTTCCCGATCAGCAATGTCGGCGTCATGCAGGCTTTCGCCTTCAACACCCGCCGCGAGAAATTCCAGGATCCGCGGGTGCGACTGGCCTTCAATTATGCGTTCAATTTCGAGGAAATGAACAAGCAGATATTCTTCGGGCAATACCACCGCATCTCGAGCTACTTCGAAGGCACCGACCTCGCGTCGAGCGGCCTGCCGACCGGGCGCGAGCTCGAACTTCTGGAGACGGTGCGCGACAAGGTCCCGGCCGAGCTGTTCAAGAAGCCCTACACCAACCCGGTCAACGCAACGCCCGAGCAATTGCGCGACAATCTGCGCGAAGCGGTGCGGCTGTTCAAGCTCGCGGGTTACGAGATACGCGACCAGCAATTGGTCAACGCCAAGACCGGCGAGCCCTTCACTGTCGAGTTCCTCGCTGCGGACCCGAGCTTCGAGCGCGTGTTCCTGTTCTACAAGCCCTCGCTCGATCGCCTCGGCATCACCACGTCGGTGCGCACGGTCGATGAGGCGCAGTACGAAAACCGGATCCGGGGCTGGGATTTCGACATCATCACCTGGGGATGGCCAGAATCTCTATCGCCCGGCAACGAGCAGCGCGGCTATTGGGGCTCGCAGTCGGCCGATCAGTCCGGCTCCGAAAACGTGATCGGGATCAAGAATCCCGCCGTCGACACGATGATCGACCAGGTGATCTTTGCCAAGAGCCGTGCCGACCTCGAAGCTGCCACGCGGGCGCTTGACCGTATCCTGCTGTGGAATTTTTACGTCGTGCCGCAATGGTCCTACGGCAAGGTGCGCACCGCGCGCTGGAATCGCTTCGGCCGCCCCGACCCGATGCCGAAATACGCCATGGCGGGATTCCCGACGCTATGGTGGTGGGACGCCGAAAAAGCCGCAAAGACGGGTTAGCGCTCCTTGAAGAGAACAGGCGGGAAGTCGGGGCGAAGACTTCGCGCCTGTCGGATTTAAGGATGATGCAAACACCAAATCTGACCCGCCGGCGCCTGGTTGCGCTCACCGCGGGCGTTGCAGCCTCCGCGATTGCGCCCGTATTTTGCTCTGTACGCGCCGACGACTCAGTCGAGTCGCACGGCCTGTCGGCGTTTGGCGATCTCGCCTACCCGGCGGATTTTCCGCATTTCCGCTATGTCGATCCGAACGCGCCCAAGGGCGGCAGGTTTTCGCAGATCGGTCCGGACCGCGCCTACAATCAGAATTTCCTCACCTTCAATTCCCTCAACAGTTTCATCCTCAGAGGCGACGCCGCGCAGGGCATGGAACTGACCTTTGCGACCTTGATGGTCCATTCCGGCGACGAGCCGGATGCGATGTATGGGCTCGCGGCGCAGAAGGTGCGGCGCGCGGCCGACGGCCTCACCTATCAATTCACGATGCAGCCCGAGGCCAAATTCCACGACGGCACCCCGCTCACCGCGCAAGACGTCGCGTTCTCGCTCAACATCCTCAAGGCTAAAGGCCATCCGCTCATCAGCCAATCGCTGCGCGATTTCATCGGCGCCACGGCCGAGAGCGACAAGGCCGTCACCGCGACTTTTGCACCCAAACGCGCCCGCGACGTGCCGCTGTTCGTCGCCGGCCTGCCGATCTTCTCGCGCGCCTATTACGCGACGAAAAATTTCGAAGAATCCACGCTCGACACCCCGCTCGGCTCCGGCCCCTACAAGGTCGGCCGCTTCGAACCAGGGCGCTATATCGAATACGACCGCGTCAAGGATTGGTGGGGCTCGGATCTCCCGGTCGCACGCGGGCAGAATAATTTCGACAC
Source organism: Xanthobacteraceae bacterium (assembly GCA_035642635.1). GTDB lineage: Bacteria > Pseudomonadota > Alphaproteobacteria > Rhizobiales > Xanthobacteraceae > BOG-931. The sequence goes on along the minus strand of DASQRX010000167.1, from coordinate 3,303 downwards.
CGTGCGCTTTGAATATTATCGCGACCGCGATGTCGGCTTCGAAGGTTTTACAGCGGGGAATTATCTGTTCCGCGAGGAGTTCACCTCGCGCACCTGGTCGACGCGCTACAATTTTCCCGCGCTGAAAGACGGACGCGTCAAACAGGACACGCTGCCCGACGATACGCCGTCGGGTGCGCAAGGCTGGTTCATCAATACGCGGCGGCCGCAATTTAACGACCCGCGGCTGCGCGAGGCGCTCGACAACGCCTTCGATTTCGAATGGACCAACAAGACTATCATGTACGGCTCCTATGAGCGCACGGTCTCGGTGTTCCAGAATTCCGAGATGATGGCGCGGGGGACGCCGGACGCCGATGAGATCGCCCTTCTCGAACCGTTCCGCACCCGCCTGCCCGGCGAAGTTTTCGGCGAGCCTTATGTGCCGCCGGTCTCCGACGGTTCCGGGGAGGACCGCACGCTGCTGCGCAAGGCCGCGCATCTCCTTCAGGACGCAGGCTGCGCCCTCGTGAACGGCAAGCGCGTCTTGCCGAACGGCCAGCCGATCGCCATCGAATTCCTGATCGACGAGCCGTCCTTCGAGCCGCATCACATGCCGTTGATCAGAAATCTCGGCGCGCTCGGCATCGATGCCACGTTGCGCATCGTCGATCCGGTGCAATACCAGGCGCGGCGCGACGGCTTCGACTTCGATATCACCATCGACCGGTTCAGTTTTTCCGCGACGCCGGGCGATTCACTGCGCTCGTTTTTCTCCTCGCCGGCAGCCCCGCTGAAGGGCTCGAACAATCTCGCCGGCATTGCCGATCCCGTGGTCGATGCGCTGATCGACGCCATCATCGGCGCCAATTCGCGGCCGGCTTTGGTAACCGCCTGCCGCGCGCTCGACCGGGTGATCCGGTCAGGCCACTACTGGATTTCCAACTGGTACAAGGCGTCGCACTGGATCGCCTATTGGGACGTGTTCGGCCGGCCGCCCGCGCAGCCCCGCTATTTTCGCGGCATCCCCAACACCTGGTGGTACGACCCGCAAAAGGCCGCCAAAAACGGACGTTCGGGCTAAGACCGAGCCTTGCGACCTTGCCATTGACCTCCGCCCATTGACCTGTGCCATTCTCCAAGGCAAGGGCTTTGCTCCAAGGCAAGGGCTTTGCTCCGGGCAAGGGCTTTGCTCCCAGTCAACGGCCCTTGGGACGCGCCAAAAGACGCAAAAGCGTCACTATGACTGTTAAACTCGGGGGCTACCCTGCCGCCCGATAAGCCGTGAGAACAACGGGCCCTATCCAGAATGACCGCCTACATTGTCCGCCGCCTCCTGTTCATGATCCCCACCATCGTCGGGATCATGCTGGTTTCATTCACCGTCGTTCAGTTCGCGCCGGGCGGCCCGGTGGAACGCGTCATCGCCCAGCTCTCCGGCCGTGACACCGGCGCGACCTCGCGCATATCCGGCTCCGCCGGCGGCGATTTCGGCTCGCTCGCGGCGAGCGGCGGCGCGCAGGCCGACGTCAATTCCAAATATCGCGGCGCGCAGGGTCTCGATCCCGCATTCATCAAGAGCCTGGAAAAGCAATTCGGCTTCGACAAGCCGGCCTATGAGCGCTTTTTCATCATGTTGTGGAACTATTCGCGTTTCGATTTCGGCAAGAGCTATTTCCGCGACGTCAGCGTCCTCCAGCTCATCAAGGAGAAGCTTCCGGTCTCGATTTCGCTCGGCATCTGGATGACGCTTCTGAGCTATCTGATCTCGATCCCGCTCGGCATCCGCAAGGCCGTACGCGATGGCTCGCCGTTCGACGTGTGGACGTCGGGCATCATCATCATCGGCTACGCCATTCCGGGTTTTCTGTTCGCGATCTTGCTGATCGTGCTGTTCGCGGGCGGCTCGTTCTTTCAAATCTTTCCGCTGCGCGGGCTCGTTTCGGACGGCTGGTCGCAATTCGCCTGGTATCACAAGATCGCCGATTATTTTTGGCACCTGACGCTGCCGATCATATCGATGGGGCTTGCCGCCTTCGCCACCATGACGCTGCTCACCAAGAACTCGTTCCTCGAGGAATTGCGCAAGCAATATGTGCTGACCGCGCGCGCCAAGGGCTGCTCCGAGCGGCAGGTGCTGTACGGGCATATTTTCCGTAACGCCATGCTCATCGTCATCGCCGGCTTTCCGGCGGCATTCGTCTCCGCCTTCTTCGCCGGTTCGCTCTTGATCGAGACGATCTTCTCGCTCGATGGGCTCGGGCTTTTGAGCTTCGAGAGCGTGCTTAACCGCGACTATCCGGTGGTGTTCGCCAATCTCTACATATTCGCACTCGTCGGACTCGTCGTTAATCTCGTTTCCGACCTCACCTATACCTGGATTGATCCCCGCATCGATTTCGAGACGCGGGAGGTTTAGGTGGACGTCAAGACGCCTCCGCACACGCTCTCCGACGACGCCGACAAAGACATCGGCGCGGCGTTGAAGCCTGACCTCGAGCCGGCCGGCCCGCTCGGCCTGGCTTTCTTGCCGCGCGGCATCGAGTTGTCGCCGCTCAACGCCCGGCGCTGGGGAAATTTCAAAGCCAACAAGCGCGGCTACTGGTCGCTGTGGATCTTTCTCGTCCTGTTCGTGGTCACCTTGTTCGCCGAATTCATCGCCAACGATAAGCCGCTGTTCATCCATGTCGATGGCAAGAACTATTTCCCGGTCATCTTCACCTATCCGGACACCGAGTTCGGCGACGATCTCGGCACCGCGGCCGATTATCGTGATCCCTACATCCAGAAATTTCTCACCGAACACAGCGCCATCGAGATCTGGCCGCCAATCCATTTCTCCTACAAGACCATCAATGATCGGCCGCCATCCGCGTTTCCGTCGAAGCCGACCTGGCTCTTGAACAAGACCGATTGCGATTTCGCCGCCAAGAACGGCTATGCCCAATGCGGCAATCTCGAAATGAACTGGCTCGGCACCGACGACCAGGGCCGCGACGTGTTGGCGCGCATGATATACGGGTTCCGTATCTCGGTTCTGTTCGGCCTCATCCTGACTGCCGTATCGTCGGTCATCGGCATCGCCGCCGGCGCGGTGCAAGGCTATTTCGGCGGCTGGACGGATTTGTTGTTCCAGCGCTTCATTGAAATCTGGACCTCGCTGCCGGAGCTTTATCTGCTCCTGATCCTGTCTTCGGTACTGGTCCCCGGCTTCTTTGTGCTGCTCGGCATTCTGCTGCTGTTTTCCTGGGTGCGGCTCGTCGGCCTGGTGCGCGCCGAATTTCTGCGTGGCCGCAATTTCGAATATATCCAAGCGGCGCGCGC
>DASQRX010000166.1:0-4848 GCA_035642635.1 Xanthobacteraceae bacterium | reverse complement strand
TCATGCACGTCGAAAATATAGTCGCTGTCGATCAGCCGCGCGTCCTGCGGACGGTCGAACAGGATGTGGAACAGCATGAAGTTCAAATAGGTGATGCCCGATTTCGGGAACGCCGCGATGTAGGAAATGTCTTTCACGTTTCGCTCACTGACGTCTTCTCGCTGGGAATTCAAGGAGGCGGGTCCGAGGGCCGGGCATTGCGGCGCGGATTTATACGCGCTCTGTGGCGTGATATGAATAGCCTCGCCGAGCGCCTGCATACAACGATCGATGCGCCTCGATGTGCATTGTGCGTACACCGTACTTATATGCCTGCGATGGCGCTGTGCCGTTTGACCCCGAATGGCGCATGGGGTGCGCCTCGGCAACGAGCCGGGGAGTATTGGCCCCGCTTTTGCCGTAAAACTGTAAATTGTCGCGGGGTGATTCACCGGTTAGGGCTTTCTCAATCTAACCAGCCGAAGAGCTAACCGAGAGACGCTGCGGCGGCGGGAGGAAACGTGCTGGGATTTCGGCTCATTATCCTGCTTGCCGTCTTCGGCATTCCGGCAAGCAGCGTTCTTGCGACGCCGGCTTTGGCGCAGTCGTCGACGTCGACAACATCATCCGCTCCGGTCCCGCTGCCGACGGCACGGCCGGGCAGCAAAGACAGCAAATCAACTGGGAAAGCGGGCGCCAATGTTGGAGCCAACGTTGGAGCCAAGACTGGCACCAAGGCGGACGCTAAAGCGGACATCAAGACCAGTTCCAAGCCGAGCACCAAGGCAAGCGCGGTCCCGGCTGCGAAGCTCGCAACCGAAAAGCGCGGCGCACATAAGCCAGCCATCCGGGGGACTTTGTCCACGGGCGCGGTGCAAGTGGTTCCGGTGTCGGCCGCTCCCGGCAATGTCCCTCTGCAGCCGCCTCCGCCGGTCCCACAGCGGCCCGTCCTGCCAATGGCGGCGGCGCCAACCTCGTCGACCGCACCGATGGACGTCACCGCCGTCAAGCAGGCGATCGACCTCGTCGCCAAGAACCGCACCGACGACGCGACCAGTGTCGAAGGCACGATTTCCGACCCGCTCGCCCGCAAGCTCGTGGAATGGGTGATCCTGCGCAGCGACAATGGCAGTACCGATTTCTCGCGCTATGCTAATTTCATCGCCGCCAATCCAAGCTGGCCGAGCATCGCGACCTTGCGCCGCCGCGCCGAAGGCGTGTTGTGGGAGGAGCGTGTCGACCCGCCAACGGTGATCGGCTTCTTCCGTTCCGAACCTCCGCATACTGTCAAAGGGCATTTTGCGCTTGCCCGGGCGCTTATGTCGCAGGGCGACAGCGCCGGCGCCGCCGCAACGCTGCGTGACACGTGGCGCAGCGACGGCTTCTCGGCGGATATAGAAGCGCAGGGCCGCGCCGCTTTTGCCGGCTTGATCACGCCGGACGACGATGCCGCGCGCATGGATGCGCGGCTCTATGTCGACGACGACGATGCCGGATTGCGGGCGGCACAGCATTTGAACGCGACCGCGCTCGCCGTCGCCAAGGCCCGCGCCGGCGTCATCAATCAAGCCGACAATGCCAAGGCGTTGCTCGATGCGGTCCCCGAAATCGCCCGTCACGACCCCGGCTACATGTTCAGCCGCCTCCAAGTGCTGCGACGCCAAGACAAGATCGCCGAAGCCGCCCAGCTGCTGTTGGCGGCGCCGCGCGATCCGGCGAAAGTCGGCAATCCCGATCCATGGTGGGTCGAGCGGCGCCTGATTTCACGCAAGCTCCTCGATCTCGGCAATGCCAAAATGGCCTACGACGTCGCCAACGGCGCGACGCCGCCGGTCAGCGACAATTTCCGCGCCGAGCAGCATTTCACCGCCGGCTGGATTGCGCTGCGGTTCCTGCGCGAACCCGGGATTGCGATGGCGCATTTCGCCCGCATCGCCGACGGCGCAACCAGTCCGATCACGCTGGCGCGCTCGTACTATTGGCAAGCGCGCGCCGCGGAGGCTTTGGGCCGCGACCAGGATGCACGTTCGCTCTTTGACGCGGCCGCGCATTATCCGACCGCCTATTACGGCCAGCTGGCGCGGGCAAAGCTCGGGCTCGACGAAGTCTCGCTGCGTGCGCTGCCGGCCCCCTCGCCCGATGACCGCATGCTCGAACTGGCGCGCGTCTTCGAGATTCTCTACGCCATCGATAACCGCGACCTCATTGCCTCGATGGCGGCCGATCTCGGCGACAAAGCGACCGATATCGGCGCGCTGGTGACGCTCGCCGGCATTGCCGCGCACCACAACGACGCGCGTGCCATGCTCCTGATCGGCAAGTCGGCGCTTAGCCGCGGCTATCCGATGGAACGTTTTGCATTTCCCGATTTCGGCGTGCCGAATTACCAGCAGATCGGGCCGCAGGTCGAGGCCTGCGTGGTCTATTCGATCGTGCGGCAGGAAAGCGCCTTCAATCCGCGCGTCGTCTCGAGCGCCAATGCGATCGGCCTGATGCAAGTCACGCCGGCCGCCGGGCGCGACACTGCCAAACGGTTCGGCGTCACCTTCGATCAGCGGCGGCTGATGGATGACGTCGCCTACAATGCGCAGCTTGGATCCGCCGAGCTCGGCAATGACATCGCGAGCTGGCGCGGGTCCTACATCCTGGCATTCTCCGCCTACAATGCCGGGCCGCGCCGCGCCAAAGAGTGGATCGAGCAATACGGCGATCCGCGTGACCTGAAGGTCGACCCAATCGACTGGATCGAGCGCATCCCGATCTCCGAAACGCGCAATTACGTCCAGCGCGTCATCGAGAACATGCAGGTGTATCGCGCGCTGATCGAGAACAATCCGAAGCTCATGATCGAGGCAGATCTGCGCCGCGGCGGCTAGATCGCGCCTTCTCTCACAGCGGCGGGACGCTGAAGCTGCGCGGGCGCTCGCCGCGCCGCCAAATCTCGACCATCGTTTCGTAGGCGGCTTCGAGCTCGCGGCATAGGCGGAGCTTCGTTCTGATCTCACGCCGGCGCTGGCGCCAAGAAACCATCATCGGAAATTTTCGTAAGTAACTGATATATGACAACAAATTAACTTGACGCCAGGCTGCCCCGCGAATTGCGCCGACCGGCCGGCGCCGTTACATTGAGCGCATTCCCCGCGTTCCGCTGCTCACGTTTTCGAGCAACGGCGCGGCTCTTCCTTTGCCCGACTGCGGCCGTCACGAATGTCAGAATCCAACGTGCCAAGCTCGTTTCGCGATGGCGACGATTCACGAAGCCTATTTGTGACCGCACAGGATGGCTTGCGGCTGCATGTGCGCGAATACGGCAAGCGAACCGCGGCGGCGCTGCCGGTCGTTTGCCTGCCCGGCCTTGCGCGCACCGTCGCCGATTTCGACGCTTTGGCGCCTGCCTTGGCGAACGGCCAGCCTCCGCGGCGGGTCATCGCCGTCGACTCGCGCGGACGCGGCCAGTCCGACTACGACAAGAACCCGGAAAACTACAATGTCGCGGTCGAACTGGGCGATGTCGTCACGATCCTGGCGGCACTTGGCATAGGGCCGGCGGTCTTTGTCGGCAGTTCGCGCGGCGGCCTGCTCACCATGCTGCTTGCGGTCGCCCATCCAACCGCGATCGCCGGCGCCGTGCTGCACGACATCGGGCCGGTGATCGAGCCCATAGGGCTCGCGCGCATCAAAAGCTATGTCGGCAAGTTGCCGCAGCCGCGCAGCTTCGCCGAGGGCTCGGAAATCCTGCGCCGCTTGTTCAGCGGCCAGTTTCCGAAACTCTCCGCCGAAGACTGGCTCGCCGCAGCGCAGCGCACCTGGAAAGACACGGGCGGCGCGCTGGTGCCGACCTACGACGTGCGCTTGGCGCAGGCGCTGGCCGAGATCGACATCGAGCACCCGCTGCCGCCGATGTGGGCCGAGTTCGGCGCGCTCGCTCGCGTGCCGGTGCTGGTCATCCGCGGCGCCAATTCCGATATCCTTGCCGCCGAAACGGTTATCGCGATGAAGGAACGCGATCCGGCCATAGAGGTGATCGAAGTGCCGGACCAAGGTCACGTCCCCGTGCTGGCCGGCAAGGAATTGCTCGACAGTATCGCCGCCTTTGTCGCCAAATGCGACGTCGTGGCTAGTCAGACGCGGCCGGAGCCGAGTGGCGCAGAATCCGATCCGCACGATGTTCCGCCGCAGCGAGGGGGACAGCGTTGGCAGTGACTTTTGCGGACGATGCAACGTTTCAGCGCGCCATGGGGGCGCTGCAAGCCCGGAATTTTCAGGACGCGGAGCACTTGTTCAAAGACATTCTGCGCACGCAGCCAAAGCACGTCGCTGCGCTCAATCTTCTTGGCGCAGTGCTCATGCAAACCGGCAGGTTTGCCGAGGCCGAAAACTACCTGCAGGCGGCGCTTAAGGAATATCCGAAATCCGACGCGACGCTTCACAATTACGGCCTTGTGCTCAAGGCGTTGGGCCGACCTATTGAGGCACTGGATCGCTTCAGTCAGGCGCTCGCGCTGAACCCGAACGCGGTCGAAACCTGGAACAATCGCGGCACGGTATTCAACGATCTCAAGCGTTACGATGAGGCGGTCGAAGATTTCGACGAGGCGATCGCGCTCAATCCGCGCTACGCGGAGGCCTTCTGCAACAAAGGCAAGTCGCTGAGCGCCTTGCAGCGGTCCGCTGAAGCGCTCGCGGCCTTCGAGAACGCGTCGGCGCTTAGGCCAGATCTTGCCGAGGCGTGGCTGGGTTGCGCCTACGGCTATGTCGAACTTGGACGCCACGAAGACGCTCGCCATGCCTTCGAGAAAGCAGTAGCGCTGAAACCAGACCTGGCCGAAGCCTGGTTGGGTATCGGCTACCTCTCAAGCGAAGCTGGGC
>DASQRX010000165.1:0-12903 GCA_035642635.1 Xanthobacteraceae bacterium | reverse complement strand
AGCGCCCGAGACCGGATAGGAAAAGCTCCAGGCCCGGCAATTCTTGTCGTGCTCACAGCGCGCAGCGCATACAGCCGGATCGCCGCCCGGGACCGAGGCGCTCGAATAGTCGCCGCCCGGCCGATCGTAGCCGGCCTGCGGCAAGGCAGGCGCGACACCGCCCAAGACGACCGCCAAGCCGCCCGCGAGCAGCACCGCAAAGCCCACGATCAGCGCCCGCTTCATCGCGCCAAGCTCTTAAGCCTCAGCCGTCCCCGGCACAGAAGATCGCCTCCTTATGCGAAATGCCACTGCTATTTTGTGTCATGACCGGTTTCTTGGCCGGATGGTCAGCCGCGAAAATGCTTCGACAGTTTGAGGCCCTGGGCCTGATAGTTCGAGCCGATGCCCTGGCCATAGAGCTGATCGGGCCGCGCCAGCATTTTCTCGTAGACGAGCCGGCCGACGATCTGGCCGTGTTCGAGGATGAACGGCACTTCGCGCGAGCGCACTTCGAGCACCGCGCGCGAGCCGAGTCCGCCCGCGCCGGCATAGCCAAAACCCGGATCGAAGAAACCCGCATAGTGGACGCGAAATTCGCCGACCAGAGGATCGAACGGCACCATCTCGGCCGCATAATCGGGCGGCACCTGGACGGCCTCGTTCGACGCCAGAATATAAAATTCGTCGGGATCGAGGATCAGGCTCTGGTCGGCGCGCGCGGCGATCGGCTCCCAGAAATCAGCAACTTCGTAAGCGCCGCGGCGTTCGACCTCGATAACCGCGGTATGGCGCTTGGCGCGATAGCCCACGACCCCGAAACCGACACCCCCTCCCTTTCCCTCCCCCGCATGCGGGGGAGGGTTGGGTTGGGGGGCGCGACCGTTCTGCACACCCGACAAATCGATGCTGACGGCAACGCCGTCGCCCATCACGGCTTCGGTCCGATCGACCAGCCGCTCACGTGCATGCAGCGCGCGCAACGCCTCATCGCCGAGCGCCGCATTGCCGCGGCGCAATCGCAATTGCGACAGCCGCGAGCCTTCCCGCACCAGGACCGGAAAAGTCTTCGGACTGATCTCGGCATAAAGCGGACCGTGATAGCCGCCGGCGATGCGGTCGAAGCCGCGGGTCTCGTCGGCGATCACGCGGGTGAAAACGTCGAGCCGCCCGGTCGAGCTTTTCGGATTGGCGGCAGCTGCAATCTCCGCCGGCAGCGCGAGGCTCTCGATCAGCGGCACGATATAGACGCAGCCGGTCTCGAGCACCGCGCCGTCGGCGAGCGAGAATTCGTGCAGCTTTAATTCGGCGATGCGCTGCGCGACCGTCGTGCCCGGACCGGGCAAGAAACTTGCGCGCACCCGATAGGCGATGGCGCCGAGGCGCAGATCGAGGCTCGCCGGCTGGATCTGATCGGGCGCAAACGGATAGAGCGGACGAATCCCGCCCGCCGCCGCCAGCGCCGCGATCATGCGGTCGGGAAGAATGCCTTCGTGCGAAGTATTGGATGCGGGCGCCACGGGGAGCGATCTAAGCCTAAGCCCGGTTTGACGCAAAGACAGTCGGGGCGTATAAGGCCGCTTATCCCGTGGTTATTTGAGCCGGCCGGCTTGCAAGCCACGTAAAACAAGTTGCTAAAAGGCCGGGGACACGTGTGCCCGGCCGAGGATTGTCCTCCTGGCCGGGTTTTTGTTTTGGAGCACACACATGTCCGCGTCCGCACAAAAAAACTACCGCCCGGAAACCCGTCTGGTGCAATCGGGCACGCTGCGCTCGCCGTTCGGCGAAACCTCGGAAGCGCTCTTTCTCACGCAGGGCTACGTCTATGACAGCGCCGCCCAAGCGGAGGCGCGCTTCAAGGGGGACGACCCCGGCTACCAATATTCGCGTTTCGCCAATCCGACCGTCGACATGTTCGAACGCCGCATGGCGGCATTCGAAGGCGCCGAGGCAGCGCGCGCGACCGCGACCGGCATGGCCGCGGTGACCTTGGCGCTGGTGGGTCAAGTCAAAGCCGGCGATCACGTCGTCGCTTCGAAGGCGATGTTCGGCTCCTGCCGCTATGTCGTCGAGGATTATCTGCCGCGCTTCGGCGTCACCTCGACGCTGGTCGATGGCTGCAATCTCGACGCCTGGCGCGAAGCGGTGCGGCCGAACACCAAGACGTTTTTTCTCGAAAGCCCGACCAATCCGGCGCTCGAAGTCATCGATATCGCCGAAGTCGCCAAGATCGCGCATGCGGTGGGCGCCACGCTTGTCGTCGACAATGTATTCGCCACGCCGCTGTTTCAGTCGCCGCTCGCGCTCGGCGCCGACTGCGTCGTCTATTCGGCGACCAAACATATCGACGGCCAAGGCCGCTGCCTCGGCGGCATCGTGCTCGCCTCGCAGAAATTCATCATGGACCATGTCCATATCCTGTTGCGACAGACCGGCCCGTCGCTGTCGCCGTTCAATGCCTGGGTGCTGCTCAAAGGTCTCGAAACGCTCGCGGTGCGGGTGCGGCGGCAAACTGACACCGCGGCCGCGCTCGCGGTCGCGCTTGCCGAGCACCCCAAGATCTCGCGGCTGATCTATCCGGGCCGTCCCGATCATCCGCAGGCCGCGATTGCGCAGAAACAGATGCGCGGCGGCTCGACGCTGGTCGCCTTCGAGATCGACGGCGGCAAGAAAGCCGCGTTCCGGTTTCAGGACGCCTTGAAGCTCGTACGCATCAGCAACAATCTCGGCGACGCCAAGAGCCTGATTACCCACCCGGCGACGACCACGCACCAGCGACTTACACCGGCGCAGCGCGCGGAGCTCGGCATCAGCGACGGCCTGGTGCGCGTCTCCGCTGGGCTCGAGCATCCGGACGATATCGTCGAAGACATGCTCGCGGCGCTGGAGGCTGTGTAGTCGTCATTCCGGGGCGCGCGAAGCGCGAACCCGGAATCCATAATCACGGTTGGTGCATATCCTTACACGGTCTGTGGCTATGGATTCCGGATAGCGGCTTTCGGAATGACGAAAGATTGGCTGGTAATTACTGAACGCCCGGCTTTGTCGGCGCGGCGGTTACTGTCGGATGCACCGCCGCTGAAGTGATCGGGCGGGTCGCGGCTTCGGCGATCGCGCCGGCGAGGAGTTTCGCCACGCAGCCATAGCCCCAGTCGTTCATGTGCAAGCGATCCGGCGCCACGAACGTATCGAAGGATAGGTGCTGCACTTCGCTCCAATTGCGCATGATGGCGAAGCGCTCGAACAGATCGACGTTCTCGGCCTTGGCGGCGAGCGCGATCTGCTCGACCATGTCGTCGGTTTCAGGCTTGGCGATCACGGCCGGCGCATATTGCGGATCCATCAGCAAGACGTCGGCGTTGATGGCTTTGAGCTGGTCGATGCCGTCATGCAGCTGCGCCGCGTGCTTCTCGAGCGAACGGTCGCGCAACACCGAATTGGTGCCGACCTGCCAGATCACGAGTTGCGGATGCGCGGCGATCACGTCCGACGCAAAGCGCGCCATCATGTTGTCGGTCTCTTGACCGTTGACGCCGCGATTGAGCATGGTGATGTCGTGGCCGGGAAAACGCTCGCGCAGATCCGCGGCAAGCTGGCTCGGATAACTCGCCGCGGCCGAGCTTGCGCCGGCGCCCGCCGTCGACGACGAGCCGATGGCGACGATGGTGAGCGGCGCCCCGCTCGCGAGATAGCGCATCGTGTGCAACAGCGGGCGATCCAAATGCGTGAACGCCGCCGGTGCGCTGCAAGCAATCGGCGCAGCTGCGGCGACCGGGGCGGACGGCGGCACAACGGCCGGCTTGATCAGATTGGATGTCGCCGGGCTCATCCCGGACGGAGCGACGGCGCGAACCGCCGCCGGCGACGCCGAAGGCGCGGCAACCGGCGTGAGTTCGAAAGCGGCCGATGGTGCGACAAAATGCGCAGGCGTTTGCATCTGCGCATAAGCTGCCGTGTGCAGCGCACCAGAGTGCACTGCAAAAAGCGCGGCTACAGCCGCGGCCCGCGCCAAGCAGGCGGTTTTTGTTTGCTGGTTTGGGGACATTAACGCGTTGTTTGCATTCTTACGGCGTCGAGATGCGCTGAGTTTATAATTTGTGACGCCAGGGCCCGGCCAATGCACTCATGAACACGACGCGCCATATCATATTTCTTGGTGGCGGCATAGAGGTCGAAGGTCCCAGCGTCGTTCCAATTATGCATGATGGCTAGCCGATCAAACAACAGCGCGCCGTGCTGCTGGGCGACCCAGCGCATGACGTCCGCATAGGCGGAAACGTCGAGCATCGATTCGATGCGCGGTGAGTACTGCATGTTCATCAAAATGACGTCGGCATTGGCGGCTTGGATTTCGGCGACGCCTTGATCGAGGCTGGTACGAAAATCCTCCGGCTCGACCCCGCTCAGCGCATCCGCAGTGCCGGCCTGCCATATGACAAGCGACGGCTTGTCGTCGGACAGGATCTTGTCCAATCCGGACACCATGGTTGCCGTGGTTTCGCGCGGCTGAACGTGCGGTGTGATCTTGATATCGACGCCCGCAAGCTGGTGTTTCAGCGCATCTTCCAGCCGCGCCGGATAAGCGAAATGCGGCCCCTCGGGCCCATTGATCGAGGACGAGCCGGAGCCGACCACGCTGATATCCAAACGATGCTTGGTCTTCACTGCGTCGGTCACGCGCGTGAGATCGACATCGCTTTCGAGGAACGATTGCGGCACGTCGCACTCTTCCGGCGGCGGATCGGCACGCGCTGCGCCGCCAAAAACGGCGGCGGCAGATGCGCCCACGAGTACCGTCGCGGCGAGGATGGCAACAGCGAGCTTCATGCCCCGCCTCCCGCGAGGTCGGCGTCGGGTGTTTTGACGCGCGATGTGGGACTTCGCCCTTCTATGTACTTGTACCACGATATCAGGCTCGCTGTCGCAATCATGATCAGAATGCCGGCAAGGCTAATGAGCGTCTGTATCAGCGGCCCGCCCGACCATTCGCTGATAATGAACTGCCCGGCGAAGGCCAAGAACACGCCAAGACAGAAAATTTCCAATGAATGCTGGCCGCAGACGATCGCCGGTTGCAAAAACGGCGATTTCAGCGCCGGCCAATCGCGCGGCACGAAGCGCACCGTGACCGCCGCCAGAGCCAGAAAATGCGCGAAGCGCAGCACATCCAGATTGGTCTTGTCGATCGGATACATCCAATCGCTTAACCATTGCGGCACGAAGCGCTGCAGCGGCTCCAAATACCAAGTCAGCGTAATGGCGAAGGCGAAGAGGAGATAAGCGATCGCCAGCGCCAGCACGTAAGGCGAGCGCAACGCGCCGGAGAGTCGCTGCGCCCCGCCGAGCGCGCACCAAGCGCCGAACACGAACAACAATTGCCACGCGAACGGATTGAAGAACCAGACGCCGTTCGGATAGGCCGGCAAATTCCAATCGAAATTCCACGCCAGCACATAGACGAGCGCGGAGCCCGCCAGCGCGAATCCCGGCTGCCGCAGCAGCATCCACAGCATCGGCGGAAACAACAGCAACAGCGCGATATAGAGCGGCAGCACGTCCATATTGACGGGTTTGAATTTCAGCAACAGCGCCTGGAAGATCGTGACGTCGGGCTGCTTGAGGAAATCGAGGATGTTCATTTCCTCGGCGTAGAGCGGGTTGTCGAAAGTCGCCGCCACATAGGCGATTTCGGCCATGAAGATCGTGAACAGAAAAATATGGGCGACATAGATCTGCCAGGCGCGACGCAATATGCGCGCACTAGCGATGACGAGACCGCGTTCGCGCATGGCGCGGCCATAGACGAAGGCCGCGGTGTAGCCGGAGATGAAAATGAAAATCTCGGTGGCGTCGCTGAAGCCGTAATTGCGGATGGTGAACCAGTTCAGCACGTTGCCGGGAATGTGGTCGAGAAAGATCAACCACAGCGCGATGCCGCGGAACAGATCGAGCCGGAGGTCGCGTTCGGCGGCGATCGCCGGAAGCGGGGTGGCCGTCATTATAGGCGTAACCAGCATAGGCCTTACGGTCGTTGCATTACGGTCGTTTTGTCCGCCGCCGCGGCGCGGCGGCGGACAAAGCTCAACCCGGATGCCTTTCCACGGTCGTTAACTTAGGCCCGGCGCCGAAAACTTGAGAAAGCTGGTCCGGATGGTTATTGCAACCGCGGCCGCGACGTTATTCACTTTTCCGTGGAATCATTAACTATTGCATCCAGATTGAGCTTTGCACCGATAGTGCGGCCAGCGCGGGACTGACGACAACTATGCCAGAAACGGTGTCAGGAACGGTGTCATGTATCGGGCTGTGACCCGCGATATCGAGGTCGTGGTGACCCCGCGCTTTGTCGCCGACCGGTCGTCGCCCGAGAACAATTATTTCTTCTGGGCCTACACGATATCGATCACCAATAATGGCAGTGAGACGGTGCAGCTGAAGACCCGCCACTGGCGCATCACCGACGCCCATGGCCGGCGGCAGGAAGTCCGCGGCGCCGGCGTCGTCGGCGAAGAGCCGGTGCTCAAGGCCGGCGAGGCGTTCGAATATACCAGCGGCGTGCCGCTGCAGACGCCGTCAGGCTTCATGGTCGGCAGCTACGGCATGGTGAGCGCCGCCGGCGAGCATTTCGATATCGAAGTGCCGGCGTTCTCGCTGGATAGCGTCGCTACCAAGCGCACCCTTAATTAGATGGAAAAAGCGCGGCCCGCATGGGAGCCGTGCTTTTCTTGGTAGCACCATTGTTGTGGTCCGACGATTAACGGCCGAAGTCGACTCCGCCGCCCGGCACGCCGATGTCCATGCATTTGGCGATACATGTTCCGTTGTCGCAAACCTGCCGGCAAACCTGCTCGGCACGGGCGGCATGCGAGAGCGCGAACCAGACGGCGGCCGTCGCGACGCCAATCAAAATCTTACCGGCGATGCTGCCCATAAGAACCTCCTAGGCCCCCTCTGGGTGGCTTCTTGGTGGCTCCCTACCCTGCTCGGTATCAGATCAATTGCGCACGGCGCGTCTGGTTCCCCGCGCGCCGCCGGGTGTTCGCGCGGATCTTCGCCAGATGCCGGCAAAGCTGCAGCGGCGGCATTTTTACCGCATTGCAATATAAAAAATAAACGTTATGTATATCAACATGATAATAGAAAATTGAAGCTAAACTATCGCGCGGTCACATTGCAATGCACAAGATCGGCTGGTCGATAGATTCGGAACTCAATTGGAGGGGCCATGATTCGGCGAAAGATTTCGATGCGTTCACAAGCCATTGCGACAATTCTGGCAGGATTAGTCGTCATGATCGGGGCCGAGTGCGTGCGCGCCGCTTCTCATGCCTTTGACACGGAAACGACTGGCACGATCAACGCCGCGTCGTCGGTCATACTCGGCCCTGCAGAACTCGACCCGGTATTTCAGCACAAGCTTTTGGAACGGACCCGGGGGCGCTACGACCACGTGCACCCGCTCGACGTGCAGGCGCCGCAGCAGGGCAAGATCTAAATCAAGAAGCCGGCTCTTCTTGAACGACGACTTCATTCGGCGTGAACACATAGGTCGAGCTGCAAAACTCGCAGGTGACGGTGATCTTGCCGTGCTCGACCATGTCGTCGCGATCTTCCTGCGAAAAGCTCTTCAGCATGTTTTCGACGCTGTCGCGCGAGCACGAGCATTCCGCGCTGACCGGCGCTGCACGGAAGACGCGCACGCCGCGTTCGTGGAACAGCCGGTAAGCCAGCCGCTCGCTCGACAGATCCGGATCGAGCAGCTCGATGTCGTCCACGGTCTCGATCAAGGAACGGCCTTCGACCCAGGCGTCGTCCTCGGCAACCACATGCGGCGCGGTGCCGGGCGGCGCGTCGCCCGGATCGAGATCGGCCTGGTGGGTGCGCTCGGTCGAATTGGGCAGAAACTGCAGCATGATGCCGCCGGCACGCCAGAGCCGGCGCGCGCCATTTGCGCCGGCGCGAAATTCCTCAGCGACGGCGAGCCGCACCCGCGTCGGGATCTGCTCCGAGCGTAGGAAATATTCGTGCGCGGCCTGTTCGAGATCGCCGCCATCGAGCGCCACCAGCCCCTGATACCGGCTCATTTCACCGCCCTGGTCGATGGTCATGGCGAGATGGCCGCGGCCCAGCAACTTGCCGGGCTCGGCTTCTCCGGCGGCGATCGCCGCGGCGACGCGTTCGGCGTCGAAACGGGCGCAGGCCCGTACATTTCCGGGCGAGGTGAAATCGACGACCAGCATGCGCACCGGGCCGTCGCCTTGGGTTTGCAGGATGAAGCGGCCCTCGAATTTGAGGCTCGAACCGAGCATGACGGTGAGCACGATCGCCTCGCCGAGCAGTTTTGCCACCGGCGGCGGATAATCATGACTGCTCAGGATGGTATCGACCGCGGGACCAAGCCGCACGATGCGGCCGCGCACATCGAGTGCCTTGACCGCGAACGGCAAGATCGTGTCATCGAGACCGGTCTGATCGGGCTCGCGAACCGGAATGGCGAAATCTGGGCTGTTCATCGCGGCCTAATATAGGTGCTGAAGGCCCGATTTGGAGCCCTCGGACATGGTGACGAAGGACATGGTGACGGAACATAAGCGCCGAAAACGCTGGCGAAATTTGGCTGCAGAAGATTAGAGCATGATCCGGAAAACTGGAAACCGGTTTTCCGAAAAGATCATGCTCCAACGAAAAAGCTAGGCCATGATCCGATTCAACTTCATCGGATCATGGTCTAGCGCCCGCCGGCGTGCAGGCACCAGGTCAAAATTCCCTTCTGTGCGTGCAGGCGGTTCTCGGCCTCGTCGAACACCACCGACTGCGGCCCATCCATAACCTCGTCGGTGACTTCCTCGCCGCGATGCGCCGGCAGGCAGTGCATGAACAGCGCGTCCGGCTTGGCCCGCGCCATGAGCCGGGCATTGACCTGGTAGCGCTTGAGCAGGTTATGCCGGCGCGCGCCGTTGCGGTCGCCCATCGACACCCAGGTATCGGTGACGACGCAATCGGCGTCTTTTGCCGCTTCGTCCGGGTCCGCCGTGATGCTGATGGCGGCGCCGGACGACTTGATCCAGTCGATCAGCGGCTTTTTCGGCGCAAGTTCCGGCGGCGACGCCACCCGCAGCCGGAAGTCGAAACGCTCGGCGGCATGCATCCAAGAGGTCAGCACATTATTGGCGTCGCCGGTCCAGGCCACGGTGCGGCCACGGATCGAGCCGCGCTTTTCCTCGAATGTCATGACGTCGGCCATGACCTGGCAGGGATGCGAGCGCCGCGTCAGGCCGTTGATCACCGGCACCGTGGCGTGGCGGGCAAGCTCGGCCACGTCATTGGGGTTGAGCGTGCGGATCATGATGGCATCGATATAGCGCGACAACACGCGCGCGGTGTCGCCCAGCGTCTCGCCGCGGCCGAGTTGCATCTCCTCGGCGGTGAGCAGAAGGACGTCGCCGCTGAGCTGGCGCATGGCGACCTCGAACGACACGCGGGTGCGGGTCGAGGGCTTTTCGAAAATCATCGCCAGCGTTTTGCCGGCCAGCGGGCGATCGGCGCGCGCCGGTTTCGATTTCATGACGCGCGCGTCCTCGAGCATCCGGCGCAGATCGGCGGCCGGAATATCGATGAGATCGAGGAAGTGACGGACGCCGCTCATCCGGCCGCCTCTTCCTTGCGTTTCACGGCAAGCGCGCGGCCGAGCTTTAAGCAGGCGCGGTCGAGCCGCGCCACCCCTTCGGCGATTTCCTGCTCGCTGATGATGAGTGGCGGCAACAAGCGCATGACATTGTCGCCGGCCGAGACGGTGATCATTTTTTCGGCGCGGCAGGCGTCGACAAGCTCGCCGACCGGAAGCAGCGCCTTCAGCCCGATCAACAAGCCCTCGCCGCGCACCTCGGCGATGACGGCGGGATGGCGGTCCTTGAGTTCGGCAAGTTTCTGCTTGAATACCAGCGCCGTGCGCTGCACCCGGTCGAAGAAGCCGGGCTCGAGCATGACGTCCAGCGTCGCGTTAGCCGCACTCATGGCCAGCGGATTGCCGCCGAAGGTCGAACCGTGCGTGCCGGCGGTCATGCCCTTTCCGGCCTCGGCGGTGCCGAGAAACGCGCCCACCGGGAAACCGCCGCCGAGCGCCTTGGCGAGCCCCATAATGTCGGGCGTGACGCCAACGCGTTGATGCGCGAACAAATGGCCGGTGCGTCCCATGCCGCTCTGCACCTCGTCGAACACGAGAAGGAGCCCGTGCTCGTCGCAAAGCTCCCGCAACGCCTTGAGGAATGACGGCTCGACCACACGCACGCCGCCCTCACCCATGATCGGCTCGATCAGGATGGCGGCGGTCTCCGGGCCGATCGCGCGCTTGACGTCGGCAAGGTCGCCGAACGGAATTTGATCGAAACCTTCGACCACCGGGCCGAAACCTTCGAGATATTTCTTCTGCCCGCCGGCGGCGAGCGTCGCCAACGTGCGGCCGTGGAACGCGCCCTCGAAGGTGATGATGCGGTAGCGCTCCGGCGCGCCGTTCGCCGCATGGTATTTGCGCGCCATCTTGATCGCGCCTTCCATGGCCTCGGCGCCGGAATTGCAGAAGAAGACCACGTCGGCAAAGCTTGCGTCGCACAACCGCAGCGCCACGCGTTCGGCTTCCGGGATCTCGTAGAGATTGGAGACGTGCCACAGCTTCTGCGCCTGCTCGGTCAGCGCCGCGACCAGATGCGGGTGCGCATGCCCGAGCGCGTTGACCGCGACGCCGGAGGTAAAATCAAGATAGCGGTCGCCATTGGTCGCGGTGAGCCATACGCCTTCGCCCCGCTCAAAAGCGAGGTGGACGCGCGCGTAAGTTGGCAACAGATGCGATGTCACGGGTCAATTCCGGGGCCGCTGCACGGCATTTTACGCAGCTAAAAAGCAATGTGCCGCCTCTCCGGGCGGCACGGACACATATTTTATTTCGGCGCGGCCCACTGTCAACACAGGATAATTAGGCGCTCCGGACTCGTTTTGTACCCATGTCATCCACACGCAAGCAGGAATGTGTGGAAGTGGCTTGTGCGACTCTTGCGCCGGACTCCCGCCATATTGTAGCATTTTTCTTGTCAAGTACGACATCTCGTGCGGCGGACAGTCATCTAAAGCGTTGTTGGTTGAGTCCGTGTTGGGTGGCGTTGCGCTGCCTGGCGTAGCGATGGATTCCGCCAACGACTGAACCAAGGACCGGACTCCGGCCTTACGCGTACCGGTGAGGAGAATTTGCTCATGTCGTGGACAGACGAGCGGGTCGAGCTTCTGAAAAAATTGTGGTCCGACGGCCTTTCGGCGAGTCAGATCGCGGCCGAGCTCGGCGGCATCACGCGCAACGCGGTGATCGGCAAGGTGCATCGCCTGGGACTCTCCGGCCGCGCCAAGAGCACGTCGAGCGCGGCGCCGCGGCAGCGCAAGGCGCGCGCCCCGTCGCACATGTTGCGCATCGGGCGGCCGGCGATGCGCGGCAACACCGCGCTCGCGCACGCTTATGAGATCGAAACCGAAGCTGAGCCGGAACTGATCGACAACATCATCCCGATCGGTCAGCGCCGCACCATTCTCGAACTGAACGAGCAGACCTGCCATTGGCCGGTCGGCGATCCCGGCAGCAGCGAGTTTTTCTTCTGCGGCGGCACTACGCTCGGCGGCCTGCCCTATTGCGCCTATCACTCGCGCGTGGCCTATCAGCCCGCCGGCGACCGGCGCCGCGACAAGCGCCCGCCGCGCTGAACCTCTCATTTTCGCTCCCGCCTCGACTTTAACTAAAGTGATCGCGTGACAATTCGACTGCGCCCGGCGGTCGTAAAGCCGCTGGCAAGTCGACACCGCGACGTCGAGATAACGCGCAACCTTCTGGTTATTCCGGGCCAACCCCAACGCTACCTGATTTTCATTATTCCGCCGCGTCACTGAGGCTTTTACAAATAAACAGAAAACGTTGCCGCGTGTCGACAAGCTTGGGTTCGTTTTGCATTTTTACACTTGTAAGTGGCATATGATAATTGATCAATCTTTACGCGATGTCTTCCGGATAATTTATTCCGGTAGGGGAGCGCGTTCCCACACTCCACGCAAACGCGTTCCCGGTGGTGACTGCGGATTGCGGGAACGCGTTCCCTTCGTGAGACGTGATGGAGCGCGTTGCGGAACGCGCTCCATGTTGCCAAGGAACGCGCTCCTTGTCGTCAGGAAGCGCGCTCCCCGCCGTACAAAACTAGTGCCGCCTGATTCCGCTTCTGCACATAAAAAACCCCGGCTTTGTTGCCGGGGATCAGTGCGTATGCCGAACTTAGACAATTTTCGGCCGAGGCAATGGGTATAGAGTGAAGGTTGGCGAACCATTACGATGTCGGCGGTTTCAATCGCTAACAATTTCGTCACCTTGGTTGTGTCGCTCTTTGGCAGCCTCGATGTTCGTGCCTTGATATGATTGCTCTGATGTGAGTGTCGACTTGATGAACATTAAGTGACGGACGGCGCGTAAGTCCGGAAGGGCGGCTTCGAGGGCTTCCCCGTCGTCACGATCTAGCTTTTCGACTTCGCGACGGACGAGATCGGTGATGCGCTGTTCTTCTTCTATCGATTCCGGTGATGTCAGTAGCGCCTTGAGACGTATCGGGACTATGTCATCGGCCTGTGTGATCCAATCCGGGGTGCCCTCCTTGAACTTAAGCGGCGGCGGTAGCTGATCCTTGTATTTCTCCAGAAGCTTGGGGACGCTCTGTTCGATTTCGTGGCACGCTAGCCAAGCCTGCATGGAGCGGGCGAGCGCGCTCCTGATCGTCGATGAGCAGCGTGTAGATGGTGATCACCGAGTCGCCGCTTGCGGCGAGCATCGGGTATTTTTCATGAATGGCCACGGGGGTTCTCCCTTAAAAGTGGCGGTTGAGATCGACGGCGAGCCCGTCCATT
>DASQRX010000164.1:0-5931 GCA_035642635.1 Xanthobacteraceae bacterium | reverse complement strand
CGTCATCGCCCACCAGCCTTCGCAAGCGTAGCGCGGCGTGGGCTGCCGCGCCGAAGCCCATCTTGGGCGAAGGCGGGCTCCGACGCTTGCTACGGCTCGGCAAGCCAGCGCCTTTTCACGGCAGCACAAAAGAGAATTATGGCGCCACAAAAAAACTCGCCCGCGGTCACGCAATTCTCCGATTGCGATGACGCGCGGGCGGTGAGTGGCGCACGGAGGATCCGCGTGGCGAATCCGCCGACGGCGAACAATCAGACGGCTTCTTTGAGTTCCTTGGAGGCGCGGAAGGCCACTTTTTTGCTGGCCTTGATCTGAATCGGTTGGCCGGTCGCGGGATTACGTCCCATGCGGGCGGCGCGCTTGCGCACCTGAAGAATGCCGAGGCCGCCGATGCGGATGCGCTCGCCCTTCTTCAGATGCTTGACGATATTGCCGACAAATCCGCCGAGGATCGCTTCAGCTTGCTTCTTCGAAAGCTCGTTGTCCTCTGCGAGGCTCGCGGCGAGATGCTTCAACGTAACCGTAGTCGCGGTTGTTTTACTTGCCATTAGACCCTCCTCAATGAAGCGGTTTGCGTGGAAAAAGCGCCGCTCACAGCGAAGCAGTTAAACGATTCGGTTGCGGCTGACCACGCTTGTTTTGCCGATTCCACCGATGTTTCCTGCACCATGGGCTGTCTGAGGGCGCTCTGTGGCGAGGATATGACGGCCATGAAAGCCCGAGGAAAGGCCCAAATTCCTTGACTTGGAGCCGTCCGGGCCTTAACTCCCGACCTCGCCCGCGGGGGCGTAGCTCAGTTGGTTAGAGCGTCGGCCTGTCACGCCGAAGGTCGCGGGTTCGAGTCCCGTCGCTCCCGCCATTTCAAAGACTTAAGCCAATTTCCATATATTACGGATGAGCCTGTCGATCACCTGGCGACGACGCCGGGGGAGCGTGCTTTCGGCTCGTGAATCCTGCTCCGGTTCTGCCGTGGTTCAGCCCCGGTAGATCGGCTGCGGCTGGGTAAAGAAGCTCCACAGAATGTGGTAAACCAGGGCAAAATTCTTCTGTTGGAAACTCGCATGCGAAATCCCCGGCATGACGGCAAAGTGCTTGTCGGGGTTTGGCAGCTTGGCGAAAAACGCCACCAAGTCCTCAAAACTGGCGATTCCGTCCCACTGGCCGCGCATGATGAGGGTCGGCACGGTGATCTTTTCCGGGTCGACGACCGGCAGGTTGGCACACATGTCGACATAGGTTCCGGTCGGCACTGAATCGTCGAGCGCGGTGACGGCGTTGGCGAAAGCGTCGATGACCTTCTCCTCGGCGGTGCCGGGATGGTCGCGGTCGAAGATCGAATGGACGAAGGCCTTGTCGATCGGGCGGCGGTTCTTGGTCTTGAATTCGGGCAGCCGCTTCTTGCGCTCGGCAAGGGTGGGCGAGCCTTCGCCGGTAAAGACCATGGCATCGAGCGCAAGCCTGCCAACCATGTCGGGATGGCGCTGCGCGAACATGGCGGCGCGCAACGCCCCTGAGGAAATGCCGTAGACGAGGAGCGGGCGCTTGCCGCGCAGCTTTTCGATATAGGTTGCAGCGGCAAAACAGTCATCGGCGCCTTGCGCGATCGGCGCGTTGTTGTCGCGGCGCTTCTCGGAACGGCCATAGCCTTCCATGTCGACGCACCAGCAATCGAAGCCGCGGCGCGCGAACCAGTCCATAACCGAGGAATCCGCCCGGCCTTCGACGTGCAGATCGAATGTCGGTTGCGATGCCATCGACGAGCCGTGCACGAACAGGATGGTACCCGCGGTCTGTTTCGGATCGCCGGCGCATTTTTCGAACATGAAAAGCTTCACGTCGTCTGGTTTGCTGGTCCAGTGCTCCTCGCCTTTGATCGCGGCCGTGGAGATCGTGGTCATGTCGTTCATGGTGCACCTGTGCGGTCTTGAAAGGAGCGAGGAGGGATGGCGTCGGCTTGCGCGCGGCGATTGCTAGTCGATCAGCGCGATGTGATTGTCCTTGATCACCTTAGCCCATTTGACGATCTCGGCCTGCATGAAGTCGGAAAACTGGGCCTGGGTCATGACCAGCGGAGTCGCGCCCTGATCTGCCCAGGCCTTCTTGATGTTCGGCCGTTGCAGGATCGAGGTGATGCTGCGGCTGAGCAGATCGACGATCGGTTGCGACGTGTCCTTCGGCGCCATGAAGCCGACCCACAGGGTGGCCGCAAAGCCCGGCGCGCCGGCTTCGTCGAGCGTCGGCACGTCGGGCAGAATAGGCGGGCGGGTTTTGCCGCTAGTGCCGATCGGGCGGACCAAGCCGGACTTGATCAACGGCGCCATGGTCGGAACGGAATCGAACAGCAATTGAATCTGGCCGCTCAGGATATCCGTGCGCATGCCGCTCGAGCCCTTATAGGGCACATGCACGATGTCGATGCCGGTGATGTTGCGCAACAGCTCGGCCGCCATGTGGTAATTCGAACCGGGTCCCGACGAGCCATAGTTCAGCGTTCCGGGCTTTGCCTTCGCCAGCGCGATGAGCTCGGCGAGGTTCTTTGCCGGCACCGACGGGTGCACGACGAGCACCAGATCGCTGTCCATGAGGGCTGCGACCGGCACCAGGTCGCGCATGAGCTGATAGGATTTCTTCTGGTAGAGCGTCTCATTGACGGTCTGGGTGCCCGAGACCATCAACAGCGTGTAGCCGTCCGGCGTGGCATTGGCCACGAATTCGGTACCGATGGTGGTGCCGGCGCCCGGGCGGTTTTCGATGACGAAAGCCTGGTGCAGCGCCTGTTGCAGTTCGGCGGCAATATCGCGGGTGTAGACGTCGGTCGGGCCGCCGGCGCCGAACGGCGCGATGATCTTGACCGGCCGAGACGGATAATCGTCGGCGCGCGCCGCCGTCACCATGGCGGTCAGGCCCGCCAAAGGTGCGCCCACGAAGGTCAGCAGCGCGGTGCGGCGCGAATATTCAGCCATGCAGGTGTTCTCACTCCCTAGGCGCGCCGATGAGTTCGGGGCCATACCGGCGGCGTGACGATGACCTGCCAGGAATCCGGCGGCCTGCCAAGCGGCCGCGCGCAACATCGAATAGTCAAAAGCTATCCAACCGACCTCGGCAAATTTGTCACGGCAACGTAACATCGTCGCGACCCGCCGCGTCAACGCCCGCGGCACACACAGGCTTGTCTTGCACCTTTTTGTGCACTGCGCTAAGGGTCGCGAAGTTCCTTTTGCGGCGCGAATCTGCCCGATTTTGGGGCAAATCGGCGCAGTCGCATTGCGGACGGAATTGTGCCGCTGAGGGCATGTTCCCGCCCCGGGGAATCTGTTCTTTGCTCGCCGCTCAGAAGGGCCGCTGATGAGCCAATCTCTGACACAATTGCTGTATGCCTATTTGCCGCTCATCGTCTTCATCGGCGTCGCGGGCTTCATCGGGCTTGTGCTTCTGGTCGTCGCCTTCGTCGTCGCCTACCAGCAGCCCGATCCGGAAAAGCTCTCGGCCTACGAATGCGGCTTCAATGCGTTCGATGACGCGCGCATGAAGTTCGATATCCGCTTCTACCTGGTCGCCATCCTCTTCATCATTTTCGATCTCGAAGTCAGCTTCCTGTTTCCGTGGGCGACGGCCTTCGGTCATCTCGGCGTATTCGGCTTCTGGTCGATGATGCTGTTCCTCGGTGTGCTGACGGTCGGCTTCATCTACGAATGGAAAAAGGGAGCGCTCGAATGGGATTGAGCGAACCCCAAATCACGGCACCTGTCGCTGCGCCGCGGCCGCAGATTCTCGATCCAAATACCGGCAAGCCGGCTGCCGCGAGTGATGCGTTCTTCGCCGATGTGAGCAACGAGCTTGCCGACAAGGGTTTTCTGGTCACCGCGACCGAAGATCTCATCGCCTGGGCGCGCACCGGCTCGCTGATGTGGATGACGTTCGGGCTCGCCTGCTGCGCAGTCGAGATGATGCAAGTGTCGATGCCGCGCTATGACGTCGAGCGCTTCGGTTTCGCGCCGCGCGCTTCGCCGCGCCAGTCCGACGTGATGATCGTTGCCGGCACGCTGACCAACAAAATGGCGCCGGCGCTGCGCAAGGTCTACGACCAGATGCCCGAGCCGCGTTACGTGATCTCGATGGGCTCCTGCGCCAATGGCGGCGGGTATTACCACTACTCCTATTCGGTGGTGCGCGGTTGCGACCGCATCGTGCCGGTCGATATCTACGTGCCGGGCTGCCCGCCGACCGCGGAGGCTCTGTTGTATGGCGTGTTGTTGCTTCAGAAGAAGATCCGCCGCACCGCCACGATCGAGCGCTGACCATGGATGAGACGCTTGATATGCTCGGCAAAACGATTGCTGCCGCGCTCCCGGCATCGGTGACCGGCTACGCGGTCGCCTATCGTGAATTGAACGTCACGGCGCGGGCGAGCGATATCGTTCTCGTGATGCGCTTTCTGCGCGACGACCTGCGCTGCCAGTTCGTCAATCTGATCGATATCACCGCGGTCGATTGGCCGAGCCGCGAAAAGCGCTTCGACGTCGTCTATCACCTGCTCTCGCCGAAGCTCAATCAGCGCATCCGCGTCAAAGCTGAGACCGACGAAGATACGCCGGTGCCCTCGATCATCGGCGTCTTTCCCGGCGCCGATTGGTTCGAGCGCGAGACCTACGATCTCTATGGCGTCGTGTTCACCGGCCACCCCGATATGCGGCGGATCCTCACCGACTATGGCTTCGAAGGCCATCCGCTGCGCAAGGATTTTCCGCTGACCGGTTTTGTCGAAGTGCGTTACGACGACGAGCTCAAGCGCGTCGTCTATGAACCGGTGCGGCTCGTCCAGGAATTCCGCAATTTCGATTTTCTCTCGCCCTGGGAAGGCACCGACTATGTGCTGCCGGGCGACGAGAAGGCCGGCAAAGGGTCGTGAGGTCGTGACGTGA
The DNA here is from genome assembly GCA_035642635.1 of Xanthobacteraceae bacterium. GTDB lineage: Bacteria > Pseudomonadota > Alphaproteobacteria > Rhizobiales > Xanthobacteraceae > BOG-931. Next base: position 1,009 of record DASQRX010000164.1, on the reverse strand, counting down.
AGAACACGCTCAAGCCCGGCATCACGCACCGATTCTCGTACACGGTGCCGGAAAACAAGACGGTGCCCCACACCTATCCGGAGGCGCCGGAGATCGTAGTGATGCCGAAGGTGTTCGCCACCGACAACATGATCGTGCTGATGGAATGGACCTGCACCCAGCTCTTGGCGCCGCATCTCGATCCGGGCGAGGGCAGCCTCGGCGTGCATGTCGATGTCAGCCATCTGGCGGCGACCTTGCCGGGGCAGACGGTGACGGTCGACGTCGAATGCCTGGCCGTGACGGGCCAGCGCATCACCTTCGCGGTGAAGGCGCATGACGGCCTCGACCTGATCGGCGAGGGCCGTCACGAACGCTTCGTCGTCGCCTGGGACAAGTTCAATGCGCGTCTCGCGGCGAAAGCGGCGAAGGTGGCGGGCAAGACCGCGGAGGTGGCGTGATGGCCGAAGCGACCGCCGCAAAAAACGACACCGCCGCGACGCGAAATTTCACCATCAATTTCGGACCGCAGCATCCGGCGGCGCATGGCGTGCTTCGGCTCGTGCTCGAGCTTGACGGCGAAGTCGTCGAGCGCGTGGATCCCCACATTGGGCTCCTGCATCGCGGCACCGAGAAGCTGATCGAGCAGAAGACCTATCTGCAGGCGATCCCGTATTTCGACCGGCTCGACTACGTGGCGCCGATCAATCAGGAGCATGCCTTCTGTCTCGCCGCGGAAAAGCTCCTCGGCATCGAAGTGCCGCGCCGCGGCCAATTGATCCGCGTGCTCTATTGCGAGATCGGCCGCATTCTATCGCACATACTCAATGTCACGACGCAGGCGATGGACGTCGGCGCGCTCACGCCGCCGCTGTGGGGCTTCGAGGAGCGCGAGAAGCTGATGGGCTTCTACGAGCGCGCCTCGGGCTCGCGCATGCATGCGGCCTATTTCCGCGTCGGCGGCGTGCACCAGGATTTGCCGCCGCAACTGATCGACGATATCGACGCGTTCTGCGATCCGTTCTTGGAA
>DASQRX010000163.1:0-3178 GCA_035642635.1 Xanthobacteraceae bacterium | reverse complement strand
TGCGATAGCGTTGTGCAATCGTTTTCACCGCGTGCCGGCGCAGCCGCTTATCGTCGCTGGCAAATCCCATCGCCATGTGGCCGCCGATATAGGTCGGGATCGCCGCGACGTAGCAGCTTGCATCGGCGAATAACCGCCGGAACTTCGCTATGCTCGAGGTGAGCTCGCGCTCTTGGAAGAACGGCACGCCGTTTTGCGTCACCAATACGCCGCCTTTGTTTAGGCCGCGCCGGCAGTTCGCATAAAATCTCCCGCCAAAGAGGACTCTTCCTGGGCCCTGCGGGTCGGTGGAGTCGACGATAATGGCATCGAAGCGGCGCTCGGTCCTGGCGACATATCTGGCGCCGTCGTCGATGACGGATTCGAATCGCTTGTCGGCAAAGACCGGCCTGGTGAATTCAGGGAAATGCTCCTTGGCGAATTCGACCACTTTGGGATCGATCTCGACCTGGGTGAGGCGCCTAACCGATTTGTGCTTGAGCACCTCCTCGGCGATGCCGCAATCGCCGCCGCCGATGATGAGCACGTCGCGCGCACGGCCGTGCGCGAACAGCGGCACGTGCGACATCATCTCCTGATAGATGAATTCGTCTTTTTTCGAGATTTGCGTCGCACCGTCGAGCATCAGCATCTTGCCGAAGAACGGCTGCTCGAACAGGACGAGATGCTGGTGCTCGGTCTGCAATTCGTAGAGCACCTTGTCGACCTGAAAGGTCATGCGGAAGCCCAGATCGTCAAACAGCGTCTCGGCGATCCAGCGCTTTTCCTGCAATTTCTCGCCCAATATGGCCTCCCACAGCATAACGGCCGGGTCCCCGGACCCGGCCGCTCAAATCTCGTTCGCCGGCAGTCCGATCAGGCTTTTTGACCGCGAAGCAATTCGTTCACGCCGACGCGCTTGGCCGAAAAAGCTTCGCGCAGCACCGGGACGCACTTATCGGGATCGGCCGAACCGCACATGAAAACATCGAGCGCGGCATAGCCCGCCTCCGGCCAGGTATGGATGGAAATATGGCTCTCCGCCAGCACCGCCACGCCGGAGACGCCGCTCGGGTGAAAGTGATGCAGGTGGATGTGCAACAGCGTGGCGCTCGCGGCTTCGACGCAGCGCCGCAACGTCGCCTCGATGTGCTCGATGTCGTTGAGCCGCCTGGCGCCGTGCAAATCGATGATCAGATGCACGCCGGCGCAGCGCACGCCGTTGCGAACGGCGAAATGATCCTTTGAAAGATCCTTGGCGAGCAAGTCGTCTTGCGTATTTTGGCTTTGAAGACCGGCGCCCCGAAAGCTCTCGCGCTCGTCCGCCGGTGCCGGACTAGCCACTTTCAATTTGGTCTTCTTGTCTTCCTTTCGGGCGGTACCTGGGATCCCCAAGCCCTTCACCGATCGCAAGAGGGCGTTCTGGCTCATGCCGTCCTCCCCAACCAGATATGAGAACCCGAGATGCCGGTTAGCCGGCGCCACGGAAAGCGAAAGCCGCCCGATCAGTCCACGCGAACCGACCCATAGCGGCTAATTCCCCACATAAATACAACCGGCATATAGTCAAGTAGATTCTGCGCGAAAACCTTTAACGCATCGTCACGATCGTTGTTCCACAGCTAGATATTTTGCCCTCGTTTGGACGATGATCACGCGAACAATGGGGGGCGGAAATACTTTGCGATTTGGCCGCTGATTTACGAAAGCGGCGTGCAACGCAGGAGAGGGAGAACGGATATGAAGCGGATGTTGGGAGCTGGCGTGTTTTTGGCGCTCGCGGCTTTGATGCCGGCGCAGCAGGCCGCGGCGCAAGATCCGATCGGCGGCGCGATCGTCGGTGGTGCGCTCGGCGGCATTATCGGCGGCGCGGTCGGTCGCGGCGCGGGCGGCGCGGTTGCGGGCGCCGTGATCGGCGCGACGACAGGCGCGGTGATCGCTTCGGAAGCGCAAAGGCGGGCCGGCGGTTACTATTGGTGGCGCGGCGGCTGCTATTACCGCTACCCGAACGGCTCGTGGCTCGGGGTAGCGCCGGGCTATTGCTCTTACTGAGCCGCCAAAAGCGGCCGGCGCGCGTTCGATCCTAGCCGTTCGATCTTAGCCGCTTGATGTCAGCCGCTCATGGCGACCGGCGGCGAGGCCACGTGTGCCAGCGGCGTCTTGACGCGAGCGCGGAAGAAGCTCAGCACCCGCCGCGCGGTGTCGGGCTGCAATTTGTTGAAGCTTGTCAGCGCCTGATCGAGGTCTTTTGCTGACATGCCGCGGTCGGCCGCGCGCAGCAAGAGGATGGCCTTGGTCGTCGACTGGGACAATTCGGCGACCTTGGCGAGAATGAGAATGATTTCGGCGCCGGGATCGAGCAGCGCGCGCTCGACGACGTCAATCGGCGTATCGCACATGATCGACAGCGCGATCGCGGTCTCCTCGAACTTGCGGTCGCGCGCGTATTCATAGACGTCAGCTTCGCCGATCCGGCGGATGCGGTTTTGCCGTTCGACGGCCTCCTGGGCGGCGGCGAAATCCGGCGACGATCTGCGGGTCTCTTCGCGAATGCCGCTGGCGACTTCAGCCACGACGCCTTCGATCGTTGTGGCGGCTTGCGGATGGGCGGCGCACAGGCGCGCTCGCACATCGGCCGACGCTCTTTCGAGCAATACCAGGAAATGCGCCCGCGGAATGTCGCTGCGCAGGCCCACTTCGGTGGCGAGCCCGTCGTCGCTGGCGGAGCGACTGATCAGCCTGCGGAAGCCGGCATCAGAAAAGCGTGCTCCGGTGTTTTTCACCACCGAATAGACGACATCGCCATCGCCGCGCTCGACCAGGACGTTGGTCACCGCTTCGCTCAGCGTTCGGCGCTGCGAAATGGCGAACAGGTGCTTCTGGCTCTTGGTGCCGGCGCTGATCAGGAGGTCACGCTCGTCGAGCCGCTCGGATTGAGCAAGCACCGAACCCGCGACTTCAATCTCGTCGTCGAAAGCCAGCATATGAATGACGTTCGACGGCGCATTGGCGATCGGCGCCAGGCGCTGCGCCAATTTGGCGCGGGCTTTGGTCTCGATGACGTTGACGAGCCGCGCCATGACGTCGTCGAACACGCCGATCTGTTCCTCGGAATAATTCGCGGCGTTGTTGACGAATAGATCGGTGACGCGGGAGAGAATATCGACCCGGCGCGGGATGCTCCGCGACGTCAGCGCGG
>DASQRX010000162.1:0-15860 GCA_035642635.1 Xanthobacteraceae bacterium | reverse complement strand
GTTTCCGACGAATGCATCGGTTTCGATCACCGGCGGGTCGTCCTGGTCTTTGTAGTAGCCATCGAGCCAGGTCAGGATGATCTCGATCGTCTCCTTGTCGGCGGTTTGGAATTTCTTACAGGTCCAGGTCGAGAGATCGATATCGTCCGCGACAGCGGGCGAGCAGCACGCAAGCATTGCAACTGCGACAAAACCAGCGAACAACTTCATTGCAAACCCCTATCCAAAATCAGCGTGAATTTCTCGTCGTTCAATTTGCTCGCACCTCACCGCGAAGTCCTTATGACGGTGACGGCCGGGCCATCAATTCAGCGGCCGAAGGTGCTCGGTGCCCACTCCGTCATGGCCGCGGATCGCCCAGGCGCCGGTCAAACCATCGCCATCGACTTTGTAAATGACCAGGGGTTCGTGAATGCGCAGGTTGCGCGGCTGTTGGCGGGCCAACCGCCCGACAGCTGCGATCATAGTACAAGAAGCGATGACGGCGGCGAGAAACCGCCAGCAGTGTGCCGTGTTGTCCACGGCGCTGTCGGCGGCGAGGCATGACGGGACCGTGCCGCCGAATGGCCGGACGATAATACCTCAATGAACGGCCTACCGGCGCCTCAGCGACCGCCGTGAACGCAGCCTTATCGCTCAAAATGCATGCCGGCCTGCCGGATGATCGCGTCGTAGCGCTCAACGTCGCTGCGGATCCGTTGGGCAAACGCGGCCGGACCGATATGTTGCGGATTGATGCCGGTCTCGTTCATGCGCTCGCGAATATCGCCGTCTTGCACGATCTGGCTGATGGCGCGATCGAGGAAGGCAATGACCGGCTTCGGCGTCTCCAGCGGAGCGAACATGCCGAGCCAGATCGTCGAATCGATCGGCAATCCGCTCCCGGCCAATGTCGGCCAAGTGGCCGGCAAGAAATCCGGCCGCTGCGCGCCGGTCAGCGCGATGACTTTGATCTTGCCGGCGTCGACGAGCCCCGGATAAACCGCCGGCGGCTGCACGATGCCGAGCGGCGCGTCGCCCGCGGCAATGCCTTCGGCTGCCGCCGGACCGCTTCGATAGGCGACATGCAGCATCTTGATGTGAGCGGACACGGCAATCCATTGCCCGACGACATTGTTGACTGTGCCTTGGCCGGGCGTCGCATAAGCAAGCCCATTCGGGTTCGCCTTTGCCGCGTCCAAGAATCCCTTGATGTCGCTGAAGGGGGCCTTGCCGCTCGCCACAAGTATCATCGGACTGCTGGTGACCATCGCGACCGGCTCAAGCTCGTTCATCGGGCTAACGTCATCTGCGGCATGAGCTGCGGAATGGTGATGAAGTCGCCGGCGCAGAACAGAAGCGTGTAGCCATCCGGCTCGGCTTTGGAAACGAATTGCGCCCCGACCGCGCCGCTCGCGCCGGGTCGGTTTTCGATGACAATTTGTTGCCCCAGGATGTCGCCTAGTTTTTGTCGGAAAATGCGCGCGACCACATCAATGCCGCCGCCCGTCGGATAGGGCACGACCATCCGGATTGCTCGACTTGGAAAGTCATCCGCGCGGGCGACATTGAGTCCCGATAAGAGCGCGAGGACCGCAATCAACCCTTTCTCTGCGGGAGCGCGCCGTTCCTCGCTGAGAAACTGAAATCCGGCTACGTCGATCTGGTGTTCATGCTCGTCCAATCGGATTCGCGGCGGAATATTCTGGCCGAATGGGACGAGCAGATCGTATGGGGGCGTGCGCTCGACCAGTTTCCCGTGGTCGAGAACGAACCCATTCCGTTGGTCGGGCGAGAGGAAGACTTCATCGATCGCAAGGTCATGGAGTTGCTCGATGAGCGCGAAGTGCCTTACACGATCGTTTTCAACGCCGGCGACTTGACGGCACTCGCGGCGGCCGTCGAGGCCGGCATCGGCGTCATGGTGGCGCCGAAGCGCGCCATTCCGGCATCGCTGGTCGCCGCCAAAGACCGAATTCTGCCCAAGTTGCCGGTGTTGCGCTCGGCCGTTTTTCACAAGGAAGGCTTTGACGTTAAGCGCCACAAATTGGTGATCGAAGCTTTCGTGTCTGGCGTCAGTCCGCCCCATAGCGCAGCCAAGAGGCCGGCGCGCCGTTTGCGAACGGCCTTTGCCGGGGGCGCCGCATCTGGGCCGAATAAATATTGATGGACCATGAATTTCTATTTTCTTTCCAGCATTTTGACCCCGCGTCATGCTGCCCTGGGAAAGGTTGAGGAACGATTCTATGGTCTGTGAGACGGACAACGATCGCACGGCTGTCGCCGATTACATTGCCGATTTGACGGCTGTATTGGCGGTGATAGCCGCCTGGGCGGAGCATACCGACCTGGCACGCCTTCTCGAAATGGCGCGACTTGAATCCGAGCAGCTCTGCGGCCGCAGCCAAACTGAGACGGCCGAACCTGAGCCCGGTGAAACTGCCAGGCCGCAAATCACGCCCGGTCAGCCTGAACCGGGAAACGTTGTTCTCCTGTCCGCGATTCGATCCGCACAGAAATAGGCCGCGCACGGGCCCTCATTCATTATCTCTGGAAATCTTCTGTAAACGCGGCGCGATCGAAGTCCGGCGCCGCAACTATTCACTCACGTTCTTCGGTAATGGCCCGCACCATGCGAACGATCGAGCGGCGGAGGCTGACCTCCTTGATTCGCACGAAGGCTTTCACCAGAGCAAGGCCGTCGGCCGTCGTCAGAAAGTCGGTGACATAGGCGGGAGAGGTACTCTCGGCGGGCCCTTGCACACCCTTTGCCGCGTGCGGCGCTCCGTCGAAAAAGAAATGCACCGGCACATCGAGGATTTGAGATATTGCCAGGAGCCGGCTGGCGCTGATGCGGTTCGTGCCCTTTTCGTATTTCTGAACTTGCTGGAAAGTCAGGCCGAGCGCATCGGCGAGCTTCTCCTGCGACAGGTGGAGCATCATCCGGCGCATGCGCACGCGGCTACCGACATATTTATCGATTGGATTGGGAGTTTTCGCCATTCAGGTGGTCACGCTGTCGCGTTGGGTCAAGATTACATTCATGTGTAGGCAATAAGCCGAATTGGGGTCCGCCTCGATCAAAGGTCCAACCTTGCGCTGCAGTTTGGTTTGGCGTGGAAGGTTCCGCGACACGGGCGCCGCAGCCGGCTGTGACGAGGAAGCTTGGCGGACGCCGGCAGGCGGCGCCGGTGCGCGGATCAGAATGGATGTGGCTGCGCCCCAACCCGATCATAGATGAAATCTAGCGCATCTCAGGGTTGCGTGTCAGCCCCTCTTTCGAAAGGGCCGCCCTCCGGGTGCTCTCGGAAGTTCGCGATTTTGGCGCGCAATCACCGGCGCAATTATATCGGACGCGAGGCCGATTGCGCCAATTGCCAAGGCGTTTTAGGAATTGAGCGCCACTCGCGGTCGCCGGGTCCGTGTATCGTGGCGTCGCATTGGAAAGCCTGACGTGACCGAGACGGTCGCCGAGATTCTGGCCGCGTATCGCAGCGGCGCGATGACGCCCGCCGAGATCGTCGCGCGCAGTTATGCGCGCCTTCGCGCCCACAACGATCCGGCGATCTTCATCAATTTGCGCGAAGAACAAGACGTCGCCTCGGAAGCGCGGGCGCTTACGCGCAGCGACACGTCGCTGGCGCTTTACGGCATCCCGGTCGCGGTGAAGGACAATATCGACGTCGGCGGCCTGCCGACAACGGCGGCCTGTCCGGCCTATTCGTATCAGGCCAAGGCGGACGCCGCGGCCGTGGCGCTGATGCGCGCCGCCGGCGCGCTCATTCTCGGCAAAACCAATCTCGATCAGTTCGCGACCGGACTTGTCGGTGTGCGCTCGCCTTATGGCGCGCCGCGCAATCTGTTCGACGCAAAGCTCATCCCTGGCGGATCGAGCTCCGGCTCCGGCGTGGCCGTGGGCGCGGGCATCGTACCGTTGGCGCTTGGGACCGACACGGCGGGCTCGGGCCGGGTGCCCGCGATGTTCAATAATATTGTCGGATTGAAGCCGAGCCTGGGCCTGGTTTCGACGGCGGGCGTCGTTCCGGCCTGCCGCTCGCTCGATTGCGTTTCGGTCTTCGCACTGACGGTCGATGACGCGGTGACCGCGCTCGACGTTATCGCAGGCCCGGACGCAACCGATCCGTTCTCCCGCTCGCGGCCGCTGCACGCGGGCGGCCCGATGCCGGAAGGGATAAAGCTCGGCATCCCGCTTCCCGACCAGCGCCGTTTCTTCGGCGATAAAGTATTCGCCGCCGCTTACGACACGGCGCTCAAGCGCTTTGCCGATCTCGGCGCGAAAATCGCCGAAGTCGATCTCGAGCCATTCTTCGCCACGGCGCGGTTGCTCTATGAGGGACCATGGGTGGCCGAGCGCTATCTCACTGCAAAGGATCTTCTCGCCACGTCGCCGGAGGCCATTCTTCCGGTCACGCGGCAAATCCTTGCCGCCGGCCAAAAAGCAACAGCGGCGGACGCGTTTGCGGCCTTCTACAAACTGGAAGAATTCCGCCGCATTCGCGACGAGACATTCCGCACCATCGACGCGCTCGCGCTGCCGACCGCGCCGACAATCTATAGCCTCGATGACGTCAAGTCCGATCCGGTCACGCTCAACAGCCGGCTTGGCACCTACACCAATTTCGTCAATCTGCTCGACCTGTGCGGGCTCGCGGTGCCGGCCTCGATCGCTGCCAACGGCCTGCCGTTCGGCGTGACGCTGCTCGCGCCTGGCGGTGCGGACTCAGCACTGGCGGCAATCGGCCGGTGCTTCCATCATGCGACCGGCCTGCCGCTCGGCGCGCTCAAAACTCAGCAGCCGCCGCTGGCGAAGTCGGCGTCGGTCGCCGGCACGGGCGAAATCGCCATTGCGGTCGTCGGCGCGCATCTCTCCGGCATGCCGCTCAACGGCGAATTGCACTCAGCGGGCGGACGCCTCCTCGAAAACGCCAAGACCGCGCTGCACTATCGGCTGTTCGCACTAGCCGGAACCACGCCGCCGAAGCCGGGACTGCTGCGCGTAAAGAAAGGCGAGGGCGCGGCGATTGAGCTTGAAATCTGGGCGCTGTCCGAACGAGCCTTCGGCCGCTTCGTCGCCAATGTCCCGCCGCCGCTTTGCATCGGCACGCTCGAACTCGCCGATGGCCGCGCCGTCAAAGGCTTTTTGGTCGAGGTCGAAGCCGTGAGCGGCGCGCGCGACATTTCAAGCTTCGGTGGCTGGCGCAAGTTTGTGCATTCGTAGCGTGAGCTAGCGGCGAGGCGGCGCGGGTAAAGCCTCAGCGCGCCACGGCCGCATCGTCGACGAACATCACACTGCAGCTCGTGCCGTTCTGCTGACAGAATTTGAGCGCGCTGGCGCGCGCCGCGTCGACGGTTCGCACGCCGGCTTTCCAGCCGAAAGACCCGTCAGGCGCGAGCGCGAACGCCTTGTGCGGCGCGTCGATGAGAAACGCCGCAAATGCTTTCTGGCCGTTGGCTCCCAACACCTTTGGTGCGGTGATTGCGGGAAGCGGCAAGGGCAGCGGCGTCGAACGCATGGTGAGATTCTGTTGGCGTAAAAACGCCTCGACATAGGGCGTCCACTCCGGAATGCCCGCCGGCGAGAACAGGGTGTGCCCATCCGTGCCGAACGCGGGCGCGCTGATGAAATCGACGCTGCCGCCGGCGCTCGCGAACGCTGCTTTGAGTTGCTGCGCCAAAGCCGGCCCGAAGACATGATCGTTCGCGGCATAGACCCAGAGCATGGGCACGCGCGAGCGCTTGCCGAAAGCGCCAAAGGCGTCGATCAGCCGGTCCGGCCGGCAGACGTGATCGTCTTCGAGCGATCCGCGCCCGCCGGCAAAACTGATGGCGGCGACGAGACCGGGCGGCGGATCGGCAGTAAGAGCGGCGGTGACAAAGCCGCCCGCGGATACGCCAACCGAAATCATGCGGGTCGGGTCGAGGTCCGGCCGGTGCGACAGGAATTCGAGGGTCATTTTGAGGTCAGCGGCCCCGGCAAGTCCTGAGGCGATGTAATTCGGGTTGTCGCAAGTACCGAAGGTTTCGGCCCAAGCGCCGTCGGAACTGCCATAGCCTCGCCGCATCACGATGACGGCTGCCCAGCCGCGGCGGACGAATTCCAGCGCCTGTGGCAGCATCGAAAGCGGCGTTATGTTCGGGCGTTCAAGTCCCGGCCGCGGCGAACCGTGCGCGATCAGCGTCAGCGGATAGCGGCCCGGCTCGCTCGGGCGAACCAGCAAAGCTTCGAGCCCGCCCAGATCGCCGCCGAGAGGAACGCGGAATTGCTGCAGGACAAAGGGACCGTCCGCGCTCGCAACAACTGTGCCGGCGAGCGCCAGCCAGATGCCGAGAAGCCAGACGACCAGAAGAAAGCGTTGCCACCCCATGCCGCTCGCCCGGACCAAAAGCATCTTAAATCATGTCGCCGCTAGCACGATTCGCCGATCACACTCACATCGATCACGCTCACATGCGCGGCGACGACGCGCCAGCCGTCGGCAAAGCGCACCCAGGTCTGCATCTGCCGTCCGACTTTGCCCGGCGCGGTCGCACGGTGGAATAAAGTCGAGGCGACGGCGTAGTCGCGGCCATAGGAGCTGATGACGGTCTTCGACAGCGTGCGCGCGAGGCCAGAGCGCGAGCGCGCGGCGCGAAACGATCTGATCGCGGCAAAGCCGTAGAGATTTTCCGCGCCGCCGTAGCGGATCGTGCGCGGATCGACGTGGAATAAGGCATCCAGCGTGGCGACATCGTTCGACACTAAGGCTTTCTCATAGCGATCGAACGCAGCCTTAACTTCGGCGACGACCTCTGGCAGGTCGATCTCCATGATACCCCCCTGAAGCTTTCTTACAGCGGCGGCCGCATCGCGGCGACGACGCCTTTGACTTCGAGCGCATGCGCCAAGCGAAGCGCCACGTCCTCGCGCCAAGGGGCCGTGATGATCTGAACCGCGATCGGCAGCGGCATCATTGGCACCGGCACGGCGACGACCGGCAGGCCGACGAAGGAAATCGGCTGCGTGTAAAGCCCGAGATTGGCGCGCACGGGCAATTCGGCATCGCCATACATGAAAGTCTGCTGGCCGATCAGCGGCGCCGTGATCGGCGTCGCCGGCGCGAGGATCGCATCGACCTCCGTGAACAGTTTTAAGAATTCGTCGCGATACCAGCGGCGGAATTTTTGCGCCTTATAGACCAGCGAAGCCGGCGTCATGGCGCCGGCGAGAAGCCGGTCGCGCGTGGCCGGATCGAAATCCTTGGCGCGCGTGCGCAGACGATTGAGATGAAGGCTCGCGCCTTCGGTCGCGGTGATGATGAAAGCCGCCGACCGCGCGCGCTCAGCCTGTGGAATCTCGACGTCGCGATTGGCGCCGAGCGCAGAAGCGATGCGATCGATGGCGTAACAGGCCTCGGCGCTTTTGCATTTGAAATAGCCGGTAGCGACGGCGACGCGGAGGTCATCTGTCCCGCGCTCCAGGATTGGAGCGACAGGTTCAATCCCTCGATCGGCGCAGGCCGGATCGTCGGGATCAAAGCCCTGCATGGCGTCGTAGGCGAGCGCGAGATCGCGCGCGCTGCGCGCGAGCGGGCCGAGATGATCGAGGCTCGCAACAAAAGGAAACGTGCGCGCGCGGGTGAGCCGCCCATAGGTCGGTTTCAGCCCGAAAGTGCCGCACAGCGACGACGGCACACGGATCGAGCCATTGGTGTCGGAGCCCAGCGCGAGCGGCACCAGCGCGCCGCCGACCGCGCTTCCCGAGCCGCCGGACGAGCCGCCGCTCATGCGCCCGACATCATGCGGATTGCGCGAGGGGCCGTCGTGAATATTCTCGCCGGTGAAATCATAGGCGTATTCGCCCATGTTCAGCGCGCCGACGAGCACGGCGCCGGCGTCTTCAAGCCGCTCGATCAAGGCGGCATCGCGTTTTGCCGGCGGATCGTCGCGGTTGATCTTCGAGCCGCAAAGCGTCGGCAGGCCTGCGACATCGAACAGGTTTTTCACGGCGAACGGCACGCCGGAGAGCGGACCGAGCGGTTCACCGCGGACGCGGGTGTCGTCGATCGCCTGGGCGCGCAGCCGCGCACGGTCTTCGGTCACGGCCGTGAACGAGTTGAGGATCGGATCGCGCTCGCGAATGCGCGCCAGCGCTGTCTCGACCACCGCCTGGGCGCTGACGCGGCCGGCCGCAACCGCCGCGGCGATTTCGGCGGCCGTACCGAGCGGCGCGTTGGGCATATCAAGCATGAAACACCGGAGCCGGTTCGGCGTCGTCAGGCAATGGGAACTCGTCGACCAATGCGGCGTGACGCAGGACAAGTTGCAGATTGAATTTGATGTTTGGCTGCCAAGCCGGATCTAGCGTCAGGCCGAGCGCTGATGTGTTTGCCGCAATCATCATGTCGATGGCGTCGTGCGGAGATTTCGCGCTGCGTTTTTTGGCCGGCCGGTTCGTCGCCCGCACGACTTTTCCGCGTGGCTTTTTCGCCATGCGTCTTGCGGGCGCCGGTTGCGCTGTGCGGGCGGCTTTGCGTTTCATGACGCTTGCGGTTGCGGCAAGAATTCTTCGGCGAAGTGGCACGCCACCTGATGCTCGCCGAAGCTGCGTAGCTGCGGCATCGCGGTCTTGCAGGCATTGATGCCGCGCGGGCAACGGCCGTAGAAGCGGCACACATTCGGATCAGGATCGATCGGGCTCCGCGGTTCGCCGCTTAACCGCAACCGCTCGGAACCGTCCTCGCCGAGCCGCGGCACGGCGGCGACCAGCGCCTGCGTATAGGGATGCAGTGGATGCTCGAAGACTTCCATCGCCGGGCCGGATTCGACGATCTTGCCGAGATACATCACCAGCACGCGGTCGCACAGAAGCTTGACCACGGAAAGATCGTGCGACACGAACAGATAGCTCATGCCGAATTCCTTCTTCAACCGCTGCAACAGCTGAAGAATAACGACCTGCACCGACACGTCCAGCGCCGCGGTCGGCTCGTCGAGCACAAGTAGATCTGGCTCGACCGCGATAGCACGGGCAATGCCGACGCGGGCGCGCTGGCCGCCGGACAGCTGATGCGGAAAGCGCATGAGCAGTTGCAGTGGCAGGCCGCACTGGGTCGCCACGGTCTCGACGCGCTCGCGCAGCGCCTTGCCGCTCAATTTGCGCAAACGCCGCAGCGGATCGGCGATGGCATCAAAAGCGGTGAAACGCGGATTGACGCTCTCGCCCGCATCCTGAAACACCATCTGAATGCGGGCGCGATCGGGGTCGCCGGCGAAATCGCGCGCCGGCGTTAACGTCAGTTCGCGCGGGCCGAGTTTCACGCTGCCGTCGCTGGCGTCGATCAGCCGCGTTAGCGCCCGCACCAAGGTCGATTTGCCGCAACCGGACTCGCCGACGAGCCCGACCGTCTCGCCTTCGTCGATGACGAAGCTCACATTGTCGACGGCGTACACTTTGGGAAGTTTTTCGGGTCCGCCGCGAAAGCGGCGCTTCAGCCCCGCCCAAAAGCCGGGCCCGCCGCTCATCGGAAACAGCTTTGAAAATTCCGCAACGTCGAGAAGGACCGTCATGCCGCGCTCTCCCGCGATGCGACCAGGATCGGCGCGCCGAGCGCCGGTGCGGGAAGGGGATTCCAGCAGGCGACGATATGCGTAGCGCCGGGCGCGGCCTGCGGCAAAGGCTGCGCGCAAGCGTCGATCTTGCGTGGACAGCGCTCGGAATAGCGGCACGGCGGCAGATCGGCGCGGCGCAGATCGGGCAGCGAGCCCGGAATGGACGCGAGCTCATCGAGGCTCGCGGCTGAGTCCGGCGTCGCCGCGATCAGTTCCGCCGTATAGGGGTGGCGCGGATGGGTGAACAGTTCCCCGGTCGGCGCATTCTCGACCACGTGCCCGGCGTGCATGACGACGATGCGGGCGGAGCGCTGGCCGGCGAGCGCAAGGTCGTGGGTGATGAAGATCGTCGCCATGCCCATCTTGCCGGCGAGATCGTTGACCAGATCCATGATCACCGCCTGCGTCGTCACATCGAGGCCGGTGGTCGGTTCGTCGGCGATCAGCACCGATGGCTTTGCCGCAAGCGCGATAGCGATCATGACGCGCTGGCACATGCCGCCCGACATTTCGAACGGATAGGCTTTGGCGCGCCGCGTCGGATCGGTGATGCCGACGGCGCGCAGCATTTCCACCGCCTGCTCCGGCGCCTCGCGGCGCGGCACATTGCCGTGGCGGATCAGCACGTCGGCGATCTGGCGGCCCACCGTGCGGATCGGGTTGAGCGCAGTGCGCGGGTTCTGAAAGATCATCGCGATATCGCGACCGCGTACTTCGGCAAGCTGGCTGGGTTTGGCGTGGAGGAGATCGAGGCCGCCCAACATGGCTTGGCCGGCAGTGACGCGACCGGCGGGATCGAGAATGCCCATCACCGCATAGGCAGTGACGGATTTGCCCGATCCGGATTCGCCGACCAGCGCGATGGTCTCACCCTTGTCGACACGGAAGCTCACATTGTCGAGCGCGCGCACGATGCCGGAACGGGTGCGGAATTCGACGCAAAGCCCTTTGACGGACAGCGCGGGGGCGGTGTTGATCTGTGCCGCGTCCGGCGAACTCATGTGCGTCCACTCATGTTCGTCTCCTGGGATCGACCATGTCGCGCAGCCCGTCGCCGAGCAGATTGAAGCAGAACACCGCGACCATGAGCGCCGCACCCGGGAAGGTGGCGTTCCACCATTCGCCCGACACCATGAAGGCTGAGCCTTCCGCGACCATGATTCCCCATTCCGGCGTCGGCGGCCGCACGCCGAGCCCGATGAACGACAGGCCGGCGGCGTTAAGGATGGCGTAGCCCATGGTCAGCGACATCTGCACGACCAGGATCGGAAACACATTGGGCAGAATCTGAAAGGTCAGGATGCGCCAATCGGAATTGCCGGAAAGCCGCGCCGCTTCGACGAAGCCAGCATCGCGCCGGATATTGGCTTCGGCGCGCGCGATGCGGGCGTAAAGCGGAAAGTTCACGATCGCTGTCGCCAAGACGATGTTCTGCACGGTATTGCCGAGTGCCGCGACGATGCCCATCGCGAGCACGAATAGCGGGAACGCCATGATGGTGTCGGCGATGCGGCCGACGATGCGATCGGTCCAGCCGCCGAAAAAGCCGGCGGCGACGCCGGCCAGGCCGCCCATCAAGAACACCAACGCCACGGAGGCGACTGCGATGAAGAAATCGAGCCGGGTCGCCACTACGACGCGGCTGAACACGTCGCGGCCAAGCTGATCGGTGCCGAACCAGTGATGCGCGTTCGGCGGCTTGAGCGCCTGGGTCGTGTCGCTCGCCAGCGGATCGTAAGGCACGATATGCGGACCGAACACTGCGGCGAGCACGATCAAGACGAACAGCGCGAAGGCAAAGCCGGTGACGGGGTTCTCGCCGACGACGTAACGCGCATGCTTGATCAGGGCACCGAGCGCGCTTTCGCGCGGCGGAGATGCTGCGATATCGGTCATAGCTGCCTCATGCGTCGAGCTTTACGCGCGGGTCGATCAGGCCGTAGAGCACATCGATGGACAGGTTCAGCATCACGTACATCACCGCCATGGTGAGAACGAAGCCCTGGACCGGCGCGAAGTCGGAAGCAAGCAGCGCCTCGACCGCATAAGAGCCGATGCCGGGCCAGGCGAAAACCTTCTCCACCAGCACATTGGCGCCGAGCAGGAACGAGAACACCATGCCGAGCGTGGTGATGACCGGCAGCATGGCGTTACGAAATGCGTAAGTGATGATTACCGTATAGGCGGAGAGCCCGCTGGCGCGCGCGGTACGGACGAAATCCGATGACAGCACCGCAAGCATCGAGGCGCGCGTCATGCGCGCGATCGGCGCCAGCGAGAAAATGCCGAGCGTCAGCGCCGGCAAAATGAGCTGCTTGAGCGCCGCCATGAAGGTTTTGGGATCGCGCGCGATCAGGCTGTCGATCAGATAGAAGCCGGTCACGTGCGGCGGCTCGGTGAAGAACACATCGAGCCGGCCGAGCGGCGCCGGCGCCCAGCCGAGCAAATAGTAGAAGACATAAACCAGGATCAGGCCGGTGAAGAACACCGGCAGCGATACGCCGGCCGTCGCGACAATGCGGCAGGCGTGATCGACCAGCGAATTGGGTTTAGTCGCCGCGAGAATGCCGAGCGGCACCGCGATCATGATCGACAGGATGAGACCGAGCAGCGTCAGTTCCGCCGACGCCGGCAGCCGGTTGCGCAATTCAGTTGCGACCGGCTGACCGGTGGTGAGCGAATTGCCGAGATTGCCGTGCGCCAAGTCGACCACATAGTGGCCGAATTGCACGATCAGCGGCTTATCGAGCCCGAGCTTGACGCGGATCTCCTGGATCGCCTGCGGCGTCGCCGCGGGGCCAGCGAAATACGCCGCCGGGTCTCCGGGCAGCGCCCGCGTCAGGAGAAAGGTGACGACCACCACGCCGATCAGACTTGGGACCGCCATCATCAGACGTTTGAGGATCATCGTCAGCATCTGCCTACAGTCCTCTCACTCGTCATGCCCGGCCACAGCCGCTCTTCGAACGTCTATGGCCGGCCATGACGGCAACTGAAACTTACTCCTTCGTGAAATTGCGATAGTCGAGCCGGCGGTGGAACCAATATTGGTAACCGCTGATGTTCTTCTGCATCGCGACGTTCACGTAGGGCTGATAGAGCGGGATGCGCGGCATGTCGGTATAGGCGAGATCGACAAAGCCCTTCACATCCTTGTCGTAGCTGTCCATGTCGCCGGTTGCGGCGGCCGAGCGTGCGCCGTCGATGAACGCGTCGATCTGCGGCGATTGGTAGTCCATGGTGTTGAAGATCGATTTGCCGGAGTGGTAGCACCAGTAGAAGAAGTATTCGGGGTAATCGAGCCAACCCGAGAACACGTTGGTGAACAGCGGCATGGTCTTTTTGGTCAGCTCGGTGCGCCAGTTCGCGCCCGGCACCTTGTTGATCGTCGTGGTGATGCCGATCTGCGCCAGGCTTTCCTGTGTCAGCACGCAGGTCGGCTCGTTGACGCCGGCGAAGCCGAGATCGAACGACATCTGGATCGGATCGGGAATGCCGTTTGGATAACCGGCCTCGGCGAGGAGCTGCTTGGCCTTGGCGAGATCGGTGTTGAATTTATGCGGCTGCGGCCAGGCGACTTCGGTCGGCGTTTCGGCGCCCGCGCCGAACATCGGCTTGGCGAGATTGTACAGCACCGCGTCCATGATCTTCTGGTACGGGATGGCGTAGGCCATGGCGTAACGCACCTTCACATTGTCGAAGGGCGGATGCTGCACGTTCATGCCGATATATTGGATGCCGTTCGAGTAGGGCGTGGAAATGATGGTGAGCTTGCCGTCGGCTTTCAGCTCGGAGAAATCCTTGTTCGGCAGATCGTAGGACACGTCGGCATCGCCGCGTTCCAAAAGAGCGCGCCGGTTGCCGGCGTCCGGCACCATGCGCCAGATGATGCGCTTCATCTTCGGCAGCGGGCCGCCTTTCCAATTGTCGTTGCGCTCGAGAACGACCTGGGAGCCCGCGGTCCAGTTAGTGACTTTGAAAGCGCCACTGCCGCAGGTGTTGAGCTTGGTATATTCGAGGCCCCAGGGATCCTGCTCGGTCGCCTTCGATTTCACCAGTTCGGAATTGAGTACGCAGGGCACGATGACGGCGAGATCGGGAACCGTCAGCCGGTCTTTCGTCATAAAGTCGACGCGGAACGTGTTGTCGTCGACGACGACAAACTGTTCGGGCTTTTTCAGCGAGCCGGCGCTCATCTGGAACGTCGGGAAGCCGCCGACGGTGACCGCGCGGTCGAACGACCATTTGACGTCCTTGGCGGTGACCGGGGTGCCGTCCTGGAAGGTAGCGTCCTTGCGCAGCTTGAATGTCACCGACATATCGCCGGCGTTCATGTCTTCGGCGAGCTCGGGCTTGAACTTGGTCTTGTCGTAATAGGGCGTGCCCTGGTCGTTCGTTTTCATCTCGTGGCTGATCAGCCGGTCGTAGCAATTCCACGACACTTCGTAGCCCGGCACATTGGTGCCGACGCCATGGATATCGAGATTGTTCGGCCCGCTTTCGGAGACGATGAGCAAGGTCTCCTGGCGCGATTGCGCCTTCGCGGGCGACCACACGGCGGGTGCTGGAACGGCGGCGGCGGCAGTGAGCGCGGTCACGGATTTGAGAAAGTCGCGGCGCTTCATTGAGGCCTCCCAGGGCTGGCGCTTGGTTAGATTGAGAAGTCATCCGCAAAGCGCGTGCCATGTCGGCCACCGCAATTGCCGCAGCGTAAGTTATTGAATCAATGAAGGTGTTGCGCGTGAGGCCGAGCGCGCGGCGGCGCGGCCGAATTTCCGCGGCGCTCACCGCACAATTATTGAGCAGCCACGGAGAACCATGCGGACGACTTGGCTACGTTGCCCAGCCAAAGCCCATTGATCTCGGCTTTGGCCCAGGCGAACGAGCATGGCGCGGTGCTTTTGCTTTCCGCAGCGGTCCAGCCAACTGCCTATAAAGCAGGCGCGAGGCGTGCCGAGAAATTAGCCTGAGATCGGCCGAGCCCACTTAAGAAAGCGAAATCAGCGCTTTTGGACGCGTTGGTGCTGCAGCACCGAAGAACGCGTAAGCGCCGTTCGCCGTTTAACGTCATCACTTGTCTCAACGTGGAGCAAGGGTGACGCGGGTACCTGCGAACTGCTGTGCGAGCATTATCAATTCCCGTGTTTATTTGCCGAACATCTCGAACTGTTTTTGCGTGCGATCTTTCCAGAATTCCATTAGCGCAGACGGGTCCTTCGTTGTCGCCAACTCTTGGGTGAAATCAAGAAATGCTTCCATATTCGCGCGCGCGATTTCAATAATCTTGCGCAAACTGAGAGATCGAACGTCGCCAGAAAATCACGTCTTCCATGCTGAGCACCATTTGCAACGGCACGGCGGCGTTGACCGTCTCGCCGCTCACTGCTGCCACAGCTACATTGGAGAGCGTCTTAACGAATACAACGCTCAATCCTGATCTGCCGAGTGCCGCCCTCTTCTGACGGGACTGTTACTGTCTCCACGCTATGCTGACAGCTCGGAGCAGATTGTATCATCGGAGCGACGGGTGCGGGCATTGGGTAGCTAGCCAAAGCGGGAGCATCAAAGGCTCCGTCCGGCTGCCCATAACCAAAACCTCCTCCGTAACCAACACCCCCTCCGTACCCGGGCCAATTTCCAAAGCGCCCGTGGAACCACCACTGACGATAAAAGTAACCTGAATGAAAGCGGCCTATAGAGTGGAACGAGAATGCGCCGAAGCCTCTGGCATGTGCGGTCGGAAACGGGCCTGCGGCCAGCGACAAAATCAAGCTTATCGTCGCGCTTACGACCCGGAGTTTCATGATACGCTCCAACAAAACCGACGCCGCGCGGAGAGTTCAACTTGTGTGCCGCTCGAAGTCAATCAGCTTTTCGGCCGGCGCTCGACACCCTCCGCCCAGCACCATTTGCGGCGGCACCGTCATGCGGCGGCTCGGAACATGAGGTCAACATGACGACCGCCAAGCACGTGCTCAACGGCGAGGTCGCGGTCGACGCCACGGCGGGCTACCCTAGCACATCGGTGGTCAGTGCCGCGCGTTGAGCGAAAGGGCTCATGTCCGCTTTGGGTCATTAGCGGAAGTGAATGCCTTAACATTGATGTCTGCTTTACCCCCGAAAGCGGACATGACTAGGGTCAGAACTCATTAATCGTTCGGTCCCGACAATACGATAATGATTCGTATTGGGGGAAGCATTGATGAGCAGGAATCTGTTTTGGCTGAGCGACGAACAATGGGTGCGGATCGAGCCGCATTTGCCGACCGATG
>DASQRX010000161.1:0-12105 GCA_035642635.1 Xanthobacteraceae bacterium | reverse complement strand
GTTTCCGAGTGGATTGGGAGTATTGGCTTGGACCCACACATTTTCGGCACTCACTCACTACGCCGAACCAAAGCGACCCTGATTTACCGACGCACGGGCAATATACGAGCGGTGCAAATCCTTCTTGGTCACACGAAAATCGAAAGCACCGTTCGATATCTCGGCATCGAAGTAGATGATGCCCTGGCAATTGCAGAACAGGTTGATGTCTGAATTATCCGGGCAGAGCGCACTGCCCTGCCCGGCCAGCTCCGACAAAATTATGCCAGTGGGGTGCTGTGGGTGGAAACATGGGACACCGCATATCTCGTGACTTAAGATATTGATATTAAAATGCAATCTCAGATAAATGGCGAACACCCCTTCCGCCATCGGCCTGTTCGCATTTGTTCGCCAACGTTCAATAACCCCCTATAAAACCGACATTTATTGCGCTGACCGCGTAGAGGCTCTTCGGGTGATGCTCGGTCGTCTGACGCAGGACGATTTCGATGCAATTTCTTGATGGCGGCCCCTGCCCCTCGCCTGTTGTCCGCGGCGCGCCGACCAAGGGCGAGATGCGAGCTTGCGCGTCATCGTTCGCACTTGTTCGTGGGTGATTTTGTGGGTTGGAACGCGCCGGCGGCGAAAAGCTGAGTCCGATCAAGGGCCGGCGGCGGCGGACCGCTCCGCCGCACTCGCGTACGAGCCCGGATTTGTTTGCTCCCGGTCGTGTTTATTCGTGGGTGACTTCGTGGGCTGGGGGGCGCCGGCGCCGAAAACCCGACTCCGATCAAGGGTCGGCGGCGGAAGCCGCTTCATCAGCGCTCGAGCCCCACGCCAACTTTGCGCCGCCGAGGACTATTCGGCGGGAAAAGCCCACACGCGGCGGACTTGATCCGCCGACTTAAATGCGGAGATCCGGTCGCGGAAGCTTTCGGTCAGCGAAATATCGTCCCAACCATTGAGTAGCCGCAATCGCCGAATTGGATCAATGCCGAAACCGCACTCGAGATGTCCGATTGAGATGGTGTTCTGCTCGAGGTCGACAGTAACCGGCATATTCGGCGGTGTTGTCAGGTGCGACATGAGCCCTGCCGCGACATCTTCGGGCACTACGGCGGTGAGCAATCCATTTTGAACGGCATTGCCCGCGAAGATGTCGCCAAAGGATGGCGCTATCACGCAGCGAATGCCGTGGTCATACAAAGCATAAACGGCAGCCTCCCGGGACGAGCCGCAGCCGAAATTGCGACCGGCAACGATGATTTTTGCTTCCCGCCATTGCGGCCTGTTGAGCGGAAAATCCGCTTGCTCGCGCCCGTCCCGGTCGAAGCGCAGGTCTTGAAACAGAACCTTTCCAAGACCAGCCGAACGCGGCCACTTGAGATAACGTGCTGGCAGCAACTGGTCCGTGTTGATGTTGGTGACGTTGAGCGGACAGGCCGTCGCGGTTATCCGCGTGAATTTATCCATGTCGTTTAGACCTTTCGCCCGGTCAAGAACGGTCGAACGTCAGACAGGCGCCCAGCCACGGCGGCAGCCGCCACCATCGCCGGCGACATCAGATGCGTGCGCGCTCCGGGGCCTTGCCGGCCGCGAAAATTGCGATTAGTCGTCGAAGCGCAACGCTCGCCGGGCGCGACAATGTCGCCATTGATGCCAACGCACATCGAGCAGCCGGATTCGCCCCATTCCAGACCGGCGTCGCGAAAGATACGGTCGAGCCCCTCCTCCTCGGCTTGACGTTTGACCGGCGAGGACCCGGGCGACACGAGCCCCGGGACTTTGCTGATCCGGCCGGCAAGGACCGCCGCCGCCGCGCGCAGGTCCTCGATCCGCGCATTAGTGCAAGAACCGATGAAGGCGCGATCGATCAAAACCTCGTTGAGCTTCTGACCCGGACGAAGACCCATATATTCGATGGCTTCGCGTAACTCGTTCGCGCGCGCTGGATCCGGCTCGCCCGCAGGATCTGGCACGCTGGAATCGATCGGCAATGCGTGTTGCGGGCTCGTTCCCCAAGTGACGACCGGCGCGATCTCGGCAGCATCAAGTCTGACCTCGCGGTCGAATTCAGCGCCGGCGTCGGTCGTGAGCTTGGACCAGGCCTCGATCGCCTGATCGTACGCCGCGCCTTTTGGCGCGAAGGGCCGGCCTTTCACGTAGTCAAAGGTCGCCTCGTCCGGCGCAACCGTGCCGCAGCGTGCACCGGCCTCGATCGACATATTGCACAAGGTGAGCCGTCCTTCGATCGACAGCGCCCGGATGGCGGAACCAGCGAACTCGATCGTATGACCGGTCGCGCCGTCGGCGCCAATCTTCGCGATGATCGCCAGCACAACGTCCTTGGCGGCAATTCCCGGCGCGATCGCGCCATTCACCACTATGCGCATGCGTTTTGGCCGGCGTTGCCAGATCGTTTGCGTCATCAGAACATGCGCCACCTCGGAGGCGCCGATGCCAAAGGCAACCGCGCCAAGCGCGCCGTGCGTTGAGGTATGACTGTCGCCGCAGACAATCAGCAACCCGGGCAGCGTCAGCCCCTGCTCCGGTCCGACCACGTGCACGATGCCCTGCCGCCGATCGTTCAGGCCGAACAACCTGACGTGGTGCTTGGCCGTGTTCTCTTCGATCTGGCGTACCATGTGCGCGATTTCCGGATTCCCGATCTGGTCTCGGGACCCGCGGGTCGGCACGTAATGATCGGCCACACCGAATGTGAGACCCGGCTCCGCAACCGGCGCACCGCGCTCCGCCAGCCGGCTGAAGGCGTGAAAGGAGCCTTCATGCACGTAATGGCGATCGACCCAAAGTAGTGAATCGCCGTCATCGCGCCGCACTATTTCATGCGCGTTCCACAGCTTATCGATCAGGGTCAGTGCTTCAGTCATGCCCAAAGCTGGCGCCGCATTGAGGTGCGAACTGAAGCCAATATAGCAAGGTCTATCGGACTAATGTTAGTCTCCGTTCCAGGATCGAGGGGAGACAGCCAATGTCGCGTCTATATTCAGGTGTGAGCCGCCGCCGCTTTCTGCAATCGACCGGATTGAGCGCTGTCGCAGCCGCCGGTCTCGTCGCCTCACCGGCCATATTGCGCGCACAGGGCGCGGCGGTGAAGGTCGGCGTGCTGCATCCGGTTTCCGGCGCGCTGTCCTATTCGGGCCAGCAAGGCCGGCTCGGCGCGACGCTGGCGATCGACGAGATCAATGCCGCCGGCGGGATCAAGGCGCTCGGTGGCGCCAAGATCGAGCCGGTGCTTGGCGACGCCCAATCGACGCCGGAAGGCGGCAATGCCGAGGTCGAAAAGATGAATTCGGCCGAGGTTGCCGCGATCGTCGGCGGCTATGCCAGCGCCATCTGCCTGGCTGCGAGTCAAACCGCCGCCCGCTATGATCTTCCCTATCTGGTCGACGTCGGCGTCGCCGACAGCATCGTCACGCGGGGGTTGAAGAACACATTCCGCCTCGGTCCAGGCTTTGGCGTCATTGCCAAGACGGCCCTCGACAACCTCGTCGCCATCAATGAGCAGGCCGGTAAGCCGGCGAAGACGGTCGTTATCGTCAATGAGGATTCACTGTTCGGATCGGGCTTGGCCAAGCTCCTTAACGCGCAATTGCCCGACCGCGGCTTCGAAGTGCTGGAGACCATCCCGCACCCGACGCCGACGCGCGATTTCAACAACGTCGCGCTGATGATCAAGACGCGGAATCCCGATATCGTCATTCCGGCAAACTACTATAACGAATATGTGCTGTTGGCGCGGACGCTGCAGCAGCAGCGCGTGCGCCCGAAGGCGATTTACTCTGTGCTCGGCGGCGCTGCATCCTCGTACAAGTTCGTCAAAGAGTTCCCTGAGGCGGCGCAATACATCATGGATTGCAATCATTGGTTCGATCCGCGCAACGCCAAGGCTGTGGCGCTAAAGAAAAAGGTCGAGGATCAAGGACAATTTTACACCTATGAAGTCTACATGAACTATTCGAGCGTGTTGCTTCTTGCCGACGCGCTAGAACGCGCGAGCAGCGCCGACCGCGCCAAGATCACCGCGGCCTTGGAAAGCTCGACGTTCGCCGGCCACGTCATGCCCTACGGCCCGACCAAATTCGTCAACGGCCAAAATCAAGGCGCGGCGCCGGTGAATACGCAGGTGCTCGACAAGGACATCCAGGTCATCCTGCCGCCAGCTTTCGCCACGGCGAAGGCCGTATTCCCGATGCCCGCTTAGAGCGCTGAAATTAGCCGCGCCCGAGCGCTGCCTTGGCCGTCCAGTTGCCGCATGCTGTCGCCAGCGATCCTGTTGCCCGCGGTCCTCAACGGTCTTCTGACCGGCGCCATCTATGCGCTCGTCGCCCTCGGCCTGACGCTGATCTACGGCGTTTTGCATATCATCAACTTCGCGCATGGCGCGCTGCTCAGCGCCGCCCTGTTCGCCGCCTTCTTCGCCCACCAGTTGCTTGGGCTTGATCCTTACCTCGCCATTTTCATCCTCGCGCCGCTGTTCTTTCTGTTGGGCTACGGTCTGCAGCGTTTTGTTATCGGACCGTCCGCGCATGGCGACGATCGCAATATCCTCCTCGTCACCCTCGGCCTTGCCATCGTCATCGAAAATGCGCTGCTCTATGTTTTCCGCGCCGATACCAGGACGGTCGATCTTCCATACGGCTTCGACGTGCTCGATATCGGAGGCGCCCTCCTCTCGGTGCCGCGCGTCATCGGATTCTGGGTCGCGCTCATCGTGGCGCTGGCGCTATGGCTGATCCTCAATCTGACCGACACCGGTAAGGCGATGCGTGCTGTCGCCAAGGAAAAGCTCGGCGCCGAGCTTTCTGGAATCGATGTCGGCCGCATCTATGCGGTGACGTTCGGGCTCGGCACGGCTTGTCTGGCGATTGCTGCTTGTCTCCTGATCCCGACCTTTTACGTCAATCCGCGTGTGGGTGATGCCTTCGTGCTTGTCGCCTTCACCATCGTCGTGCTTGGCGGTATGGGCTCGGTGACCGGAACGCTCATAAGCGGGCTTTTCGTCGGAGTGATCGAAAGTCTTTCGGGTCTCTATCTCGGGGAATCGCTGGGACAGATCGGCATCTTCCTCATCTTCATTGTAGTTCTCTTGTTCCGCCCGAGCGGCCTGTTTGGGGAGCGGGCATGAGCGGACCGTCAATCGCGCGCATTCTGCTCGTCGTCGCCGTCCTTGCCGTCGCGCCGTTGCTGACGGCCTCCAACACCGTGCTCAATTTTTTGACCGTCGCTTTGATGACGGCACTCGTGGCGCAAGGTTGGAACGTGCTCGGCGGCTACGGCGGGCAATATTCGTTCGGTCATGCCGCCTTCTTCGGGACGGGCGCCTATGTGACCGCGATTCTGCAGGTCCGCTATGGCGTCAACGCCTGGGCGGCGTTTGTCGCCGCGATCGCTGGCGCCGCTTTGGTCGGAGCCCTCATCGGCGCGCTGGCCTTCCGCTCAGGGCTCAAGGGCTCCTATTTTGCTCTCGTCACGTTGGCGTTTGCCGAGGTGCTGCGCATTCTCTCGAGCGTCGCCCCCATTACCGGAGCGGGCGTTGGCATGCTTGTGCCACTCGATCTGCGGCCGCAAGCGTTTCAGTTTCAAGGCCGCGCGCCGTTCTTCTGGATCGCGCTGGCGCTGGTCGCGGTGTCCCTCATCATTGTCCGCGCCATAGAGCAGAGCCGCTTTGGCGCCTGGCTCGTCGCGGTGCGCGAAAATGAAGACGCCGCAAAGGCGCTCGGCATCAATCCATTCCAGGTCAAACTCGCGGCGATGACGATATCCGCGGCCATCACCGGCGCGGCCGGCGGCTTTTACGTTCAGTATTTCTTGTTCGTGGACTCCGGCATCGCGTACGGGCCGTGGATTTCGATCGAAGCCTTGCTGGGGTCCATCGTCGGCGGCATCGGGACGGTCTTCGGCCCACTGCTCGGCGCCCTCGTTGTGAAGGCTCTGGGCGAAGCAACCAAGCATCTCACCGGCGACGCACCGGGCCTCGATCTCGTCATCTACGGCTGCGTCCTCATCCTGATCGTGGCCTTTGCGCCAAACGGCGTTGCCGGGCTGCTTGGCAAAGCCCGGAAGCTATTGCGGCTCCCGAAATCCTCGTGCCCGGAGCAGCCAAATGAGCGGCCCCATGGCTGACGCGGCCCTACTCCGCGTCGAAGCCGTCAGCAAAAGCTTTGGCGGATTGCTTGCCGTGGATTGTGCTTCGCTCAATGTCCAATCCGGGCGCATCACCGCGCTCATCGGGCCGAACGGGGCCGGCAAGACCACCCTGTTCGCATTGATCAGCGGTTTCCTGCCGCCGAGTACCGGCCGCATTTTTCATCGCGGCGAGGACATCACCGGCGTCCCGCCCTATCGGCTGGCGCGGCGCGGCATCGCGCGCACATTCCAGATCGTGCGGCCATTTGCCGGGCTGACCGTCCACGAGAATATTGCCATCGGGGCGCATCTGTCGCGCCCTTCGCGTGCAGATGCGCTTGAGGCGGCGGCCCAAGTCGCACATTTGATAGGCTTGGGCGAGTCCCTGGATAAGCCCGCCGCGAGCCTCACGGTCGCGGGACGCAAGCGGCTCGAACTCGGCCGCGCGCTGGCGACCGGGGCGAGCCTGCTTCTGCTCGATGAGATATTGGCCGGATTAAATCCGACCGAGATCGCCACCATGGTGCCGACAATTCGCGCCCTTCTCGATCGCGGTATCACCATGCTAATGATCGAGCACGTCATGCAAGCGGTGATGAGCCTCGCGCAATACGTCTACGTATTGGCGGAAGGCCGCATCCTCACCGAGGGGTCGCCGCAAGCAGTGGTCGGTGACGCGCGCGTGATTGAAGCCTATCTCGGCCAGGGCGCGGCAGCGCGACTGGCGGCAGGGGGCGCGCGTGTCTGAGCCCCTCCTGACAATCAACGCTCTCAGCGCCGGCTACGGCGCAACCGAAGTCCTGCGCGATATCGATCTCAATGTCGCTCCGGGCGAGATCGTCGCAATACTCGGCGCGAACGGCGCAGGAAAATCGACACTCAATCGCGCGATCTCGGGCGTGTTGCGGACAACGCGCGGCACGATCCATTTCAGCGGCAGCGCCATCGAACGCGAGACGCCGGCTGAGATCGTCGCGCGCGGGCTCATTCACGTGCCGGAAGGGCGGTGCATATTTCCGAACCTCACGGTGAAGGAAAATCTCGATCTCGGCAGCTATCGCCGCGCCAAGAGTCGCCGCCATCAAAATCGCGAACGCGCCTACGCGATCTTCCCGCGTCTTGCCGAGCGGCGCTCGCAGCGGGCGGGCACGTTGTCGGGCGGTGAGCAGCAGATGCTAGCGATCGGCCGCGGATTAATGGCTGAGCCTAGCCTCCTCATTCTTGACGAGCCCTCACTCGGCCTATCGCCATTGCTGGTTGAAGAGCTGTTCACTTTGATCCGGCGGCTCAACGTCGAAGGCATCACGCTGCTCTTGGTCGAGCAAAACGTCATGCAGAGCCTCGAGGTTGCGAGCCGCGCCTACATTCTCGAAAACGGCACGGTCGTGCTACAAGGAAGCCCGGCGGACACTCGCGAAAATCCGAAACTCAAACGCGCCTATCTTGGACTTTAGTGATGCCGGAACGGAAAAGCCTTCGCGAACGCCTGACGCGCAAGCCCATCGTGCTCGCTCCCGGCGTCTACGACGCCTTTACGGCGCTCGCCGCCGAACAGGCGACTTTCGAGACGCTGTATGTCTCCGGCGCGGCGATTGCCTATACCCGGCTCGGGCGATCCGATATCGGCCTAGTGAGCATGAGCGAAGTCGCCGACGTCATCGGCACAATCCGGGATCGGGTCACAGGCGACCTGATCGTCGACGCCGATACCGGATTCGGCAATGCGCTCAATGTTGCGCGCACCGTGCGCCTGTTCGAGCGCGCGGGCGCCAATGCAATTCAGATCGAGGACCAGTCCTTTCCCAAGCGCTGCGGCCACCTTGACGAGAAACGGCTGGTTCCGGCATCGGAAATGACCGGCAAAATCAAGGCTGCGCTCGATGCCCGGCAATCGCCCGACACGCTGGTAATCGCACGCAGCGACGCGGTGGCGGTCGAAGGTTTCGATAAAGCCATCGAGCGCGCGCTGCTTTATCGCGATGCCGGCGCCGATATGCTGTTCGTCGAAGCGCCAAAGACGGAAGCGGAACTCAAGCGCATTCCGCCGGCGCTTGGCGGCGTGCCGGCAATGGCCAATATGGTCGAAGGCGGCAAGACGCCGATACTCACGGCCGCCGAACTTGACGCGCTGGGATTTGCTTTAGTGATTTTTCCCGGCGGCATTGTGCGTGCGCTGGCGCACCTGGCGGCTGATTACTACGGCTCGCTGGCGGCGCACGGCACCACCGAACCGTTCCGGTCCCGCATGGCCGACTTCGACGGTCTCAACGATTTGATCGGAACGCCGGAACTGCTCGCGCTCGGCAAGCGATATCACGGGTAGCCAAGGGGTCAGTGAGGAATGCCGAATGTCGAAGCCGTTAGATCTCGTTATCAAGAATGCCCGTGTCGTGCGTCCGAAAAAGACCTCCGTCGATTGTCTCGATATCGGGATCAAGGGCGGCAAGATCAGCCGGCTCGCGCCAGAGATCCAGGCAGCCGAGGCGGAGCAAGTATTCGACGGCAAGAACTATCTGGCGTTCCCCGGCTGCGTCGACGCTCACATGCATATCGGGATCTATGCGCCGCTATATGAAGACGCGGTCTCCGAAAGCAAGGCAGCGGCGATGGGAGGCGTCACATCGAGCCTGAATTACGTACGGACGGGCCATTACTATTTGAACCGTGGCGGTCCGTACGGCGCTTTCATGCCCGAAGTGTTCAAGCAGTCCGAGGGGCGGTTCTGGGTCGATTACGGCTATCACATCGCACCGATCGAGGCCGCGCATATTGACGAGATGGAGGATCTCGCTGTCAATCACGGCGTCACATCCTTCAAGATATTCATGTTCTATGGCGGCTACGGTCTTCACGGCCGCTCGTCGCAACAGAACGAGTTTCTGATGATCGGGCCCGATGAGCGCTATGACATCGCTCATTTCGAATTCATCATGCGGTCGGCGCAGCGTCTGATGGCCAAGTTCCCCGATCTGGCGCCCTATATCAGCGTCAGTCTGCATTGCGAACTGGCCGACATCCTCAATGCTTATACGAAAATCGTCGAGCGCGAAGGCAAGCTGACTGGTCTGGCCGCGTATAGCGCAGCGCGTCCGCCGCATTCCGAAGGCCTGGCGATCTGGATCGCGTCCTATCTCGCCAACGAGACAAATTGCCTGAACGTCAACCTGCTGCATTTGAGTTCGCGCAAAGCGATCGACGCGGCCTGGACAATGCAACAGGTGTTTCCGCACGTCGCGTTCCGCCGCGAAGTTACCGTCGGCCATCTTCTCTTGGACACGAGTTGCGAATGTGCCGTTCACGCTAAGGTCAATCCGCCGATCCGGCCGCGCGAGGACGTCGAGGCGTTATGGCAGGCCGTGCTTGATCGAAAGGTCGACTGGATCGTGAGCGATCACGCCTGCTGCTCGGCCGAGCAGAAATGGTCGAAGGACGATCCGGACAACATTTGGCTGGCGAAATCGGGATTCGGCGGCACGGAGTATTTGCTTTCCGGCGTGCTGAGCGAGGGCGGCAGACGCGGCATGTCGTACAATCACATGGCCGAGCTCTTGAGCTGGAACCCGGCGCAACGGTTCGGCCTGCTCAGCAAAGGCGATATCGCTCCGGGCTACGACGCCGATATCGTTCTCGTCGATCCGCAATCGAGTTTCGTGGTTCGTGCAGCGGAGTCCGAGTCCCATCAAGGCTATTCGCCTTTCGAAGGCGTGGAGCTTAAGGGCCGCGTTAAAAGCACATTTCTTAGGGGTGAGCCGATATATTCCGACGGAGAAATCGTGGGACCGCCGCGTGGCAAATATTTGCACCGACCACGAGCCTGACCTGAGAGCGAAACGGGCCGCTCAGGTCAACCGGCCGTCTAGTCGTGGGTAACTCTGTGGGCAAAAAGGCGCCAGTGACGAAAACCTGAGTCCGATCAATGGGCGGCGGCGGAAGCTGTAGCCGTTCTCATGTCCGCTTTTGGGGGTAAAGCAGACATGCCTCGAGCGGGCTGTGATGTCCGCTAATGACCGAAGCGGACATCGGTAGCGGTGAGAAGTGGCGCGGCACGCGCGATAATTTGAGCTCCTACCTTCTTCCCCACCGAATGACCGCCCAGATTCGCTCATGGAAGTAATACAGGGCAACCTTGGTGATCACCTCCGTTCCAGCGATTGATCCAGCCACTACCAATCGGCCGGTTATGATGAGGCTAATCACAAACGTGTCGATCGATGCCAATGTTCGCCAACTGACAGCCTTCGCAAAGGATCGGGCGTGGGCTTCAAAACCGCGGAACCAATGCATCGTGCCCTCCACACAGTCAAATCCAGTAGGCAAAGTGGCTAGTGGCGCTTTCGTCATAATACCGAGGCGAGATGGAGCCCGCGCGAAGGCGGACTGATGTCGCTATGGCGCGCGCTCGGCTAAGCTTGCTTTGGTGAAGCTGGTTACCGGTTTCCGGCCAGCAGCCGCCCTTCCCCCTAGCCCTGGCGCTTTCGCGCTGGGGCCTTTTTCTGCACACTGAATATGCTGAAACGGCCAGACCGGAGCAGGGCAGGATCGACGTCTGCTTCTGGCACAAAGCGGACGTCGAACGATGTCCGACTAATGTCCGCTTTCGGAGTATAAGCGGACATCGATGTTAAAGGCCTTCACTTCCGCTTTTGACCCAAAGCGGACATCGACCAAGCCACCTCCGGCCGCTACGATCCTGCCTCCTGAACCCTGGAGCGGACATGAGGCGACGTGAGTTCATCACGCTCGTCGGTGGTGCGGCGGCTGCGTGGCCGCTCGCTGCACGGGCGCAGCAGGCTGGCAGGACTGCCCGGGTCGGACTTTTGCAGCCTGCACCCGATAATCCGGTCGTAGCCCAGGGCATGCCAGCCTTTCTTGATGAATTGAAAAAGTCTGGTTTCAGCGAAGGCCAAAATCTGACCATCCGATTTGTGAGGTCAGACCAGGATGCCCAACACCTTTTCGCTGAAACGGCTAAACTCGTGTCAAACGTCGATGTGGTAGTCACAGCCGGGTCTGAAATCGGGCTGCAGGCAATCCTAGCGGCGAGCCCGACCACTCCGATCGTCATGTGGGCTATCAACTTCGATCCGATCGCAAAAGGCTATGTGAAGAGCCTGGCGCGGCCTGGTGGCAACATCACCGGGATAGTATCTCTGCAAACGGAATTAGCCGCAAAGCAAGTGGAGCTGCTGACCGAGGCCCTTCCCGAGAGAACCCGATTGGCGGTTCTTTGGGATGGGCTTACGGCCGACCAGTTTGCCGCAGCAGACCGTCAGGCTAGATCGCTACGCTTGGACGTCCGGTCGCAGAAACTGGAAAGCCCGCCATACGATTTCGATGCCGCATTTCGGCGCCTCGCCGAAGGCTCTCCGCAAATGCTTCTTGTGCTCTCAAGTCCGTTTTTTGCACCTTCCCGCGCGCATATCGCTGAGCTCGCGATCCAACAACGACTGCCTGCCATGTTCATCTTCAAGACCTACGCCCAGGCAGGCGGACTTATGTCCTACGGAGTAGACCCTGACGCTAACTATCGTCAGCTCGGCTTTTATGCATCCAAAATACTCAACGGTGCGAAGCCCGCCGATCTCCCCGTGGAACAAGCCGTAAAATTCGAGTTGGTGATCAACCTCAAGACTGCCAAGGCGATCGGGGTCGATCTGTCGACGCCGATCCAGGTTCGCGCCGACGAGGTGATCGAATAGGTCTGGCCACTTCCGCTTTTGGCACTTAGCGGACATGCCGTGCCGGCGGTTCGATGTCCGCTTTTGGGTGCATGGCGGACTCAAGTCAGACATCATGCAATGTCCGCTTTGTGCCAACAGCGGACCTATCGCCTACTAGGGTCAGAACTCATTAATCGTTCGGTCCCGACAATACGATAATGATTCGTATTGGGGGAAGCATTGATGAGCAGGAATCTGTTTTGGCTGAGCGACGAACAATGGGTGCGGATCGAGCCGCATTTGCCGACCGATG
>DASQRX010000160.1:0-2958 GCA_035642635.1 Xanthobacteraceae bacterium | reverse complement strand
GATCTCGGCGTAATCCCGGTGACGCGAGACGTGGGTCATCTCACGCCGGCCGAAATCGAAACCGCGTTGGCCAGCGGATTGCTTCAAGCCGAGCTGTTGCAGAAGCAGGGCCTGATCACGAGCGCGGTCCTGCACCTGAAGGGCACGAGCCGCGCGCTTCCTTTCACTGGCACGCGCGAAAATTCACGCTTGCTCATGGAAATTTAGGACTGGGTGATTTATGATGAAAGCCAAGATCCGAAAGCTTCTCACCTTCCTCGAAGAAACTCGGCGCGAAATGGACCAGCCGATCGAGCCGCCGACGCGGCGCGCCGCCGCCGTCGCGGTGATCGAGAACCCTTTCGCCGGCCGCTATGTCGAGGATCTTTCCGAACTGGTCGATATCGGCGAAGAGCTTGGCGATTTGCTGGCGCGCCGCGCGGTGGCGGCGCTGGGCATCGAGGGGCCGCGCGCGGAGAGCTACGGCAAGGCGGCCGCGGTCGGTGAAAACGGCGAGCTCGAACACGCCGCCGCCATTCTGCATCCGAAACTTGGCGCGCCGGTTCGTAAGGTTCTCGGCACCGGCGCCGCTTTGATCCCTTCATCGAAGAAGCGCGGCGGACCGGGCGTCGCCCTCGATATACCGCTCGGCCATAAAGATGCGGCTTTCGTCCGCAGCCATTTCGACGGCATGGAGGTGCGCGTCGCCGACGCGCCGCGCGCCAATGAGATCATGGTTGCGGTCGCGGTGACCAATTCGGGCAGGCCGCTCGCCCGCGTCGGCGGCTTGAAGAAAAACGAGATCAAGGGCGTCGACGGACTGCGCTAGTCCGGCGCGCTCATCCGAGCTTCTTGAGCAAGTGCAACAATGTCTCTTGCTCCTTCTCCGACAACGGATCGAGGGTCTTTGCCGTGATCTTCACGGCTATCGGAATGGCCGCTTCGACGAGCCGCCGCCCGGCCGCCGTGAGCGCGATCGTGTGCCGGCGCGCATCGCGGGGATCGTCCTTCGACGTGACGAGGCCGCGCGCGCGCAGCCGCTCCACCACGCCCTTGATCGTCGCCACGTCCAGATAGATGAGGCGCCCCAGATGATTTTGCGATAACGGCCCCTCTTGCATGAGCTTTACCAGCGCCGAGAATTGCGGCGCGGTCAGACTTTCGATCATTTCAGATGTGAAAATATTGGTGTGGCGCTGCATGGCGATGCGCAACAGGAACCCGATCTGCTCTTCCAGCAAATAGGTCGCCGTCAGCGAA
This sequence comes from Xanthobacteraceae bacterium, assembly GCA_035642635.1. GTDB lineage: Bacteria > Pseudomonadota > Alphaproteobacteria > Rhizobiales > Xanthobacteraceae > BOG-931. Next base: position 1,719 of record DASQRX010000160.1, on the reverse strand, counting down.
TTCTTCGGCCGTGGATCGAGCGTGGCGCGGGACATGATAGGTTAGGATCCGTTTTGACGGTCACGATAATCGAAGGCACTCAGGCGGCATCATCAAGACCGATATCGACCGCGGGAGCGGCTTGAGTAAGCTTGCTTGTGGAGATGAAGTCCACACCGGTCTCGGCGATCGCGCGAATCGTGTCGAATCTGACGCCGCCGGAGGCTTCGAGCGGAATCCGGCCGCCGACCAATTTCACCGCCTCGCGCATCTCGTCGAGCGTCATATTGTCGAGCATGATGACGTCGGCCTTGGCGGCTAAGGCCTCATGCACCTGATCGAGCCTGTCGCATTCCACTTCGATTTTGGTCAGAAGCGGCGCGCCGCTGCGCGCGCGTTGCACTGCCGCGGTGATGCTGCCGCTGATGGCGATGTGATTGTCTTTGATCATGATGCCGCCATCGAGCCCGAGACGATGACTGGCGCCGCCGCCGCAGACCACGGCGTGCTTTTCGAGCATGCGCAGTCCGGGCGTGGTTTTTCTGGTATCGATCAGCTTGGCGCGGGTACCGGCGATGACCTCGACATAGCGCGCGGTTTCCGTGGCGATGCCGGACAGATGCTGAAATATGTTGAGCGCGGTGCGCTCGGCGGTCAGAACGCTCCGGGCGGCGCCCGACACCGTCAGCAGAATGGTCTTCGCCCCGACGCGATCGCCGTCGCCGACTTCGATCTTGATTTCAAGCGCTGGATCATACTGCTTGAACACCGCGGCGGCGACGTCGACGCCGGCGACAATCATGGGCTGCCGCGCATTCATGGCGAAGTTTGCCCGCGCGCCGGCGTCGATCATGGTTTGGCTGGTCAAATCGCCCGAGCCGACATCTTCCGCAAGCCACAGATCGATGAGACGGCTCATCATATAGCGATCGAACATGAACGGACCTTCCTGGGGATGCGCGTGGAAGCGAAAGCGCGCGACGATGGCTGGCAGATTCCCCCGTGGCAAGATTGCAACTCGTTAGCATACAAATGATATTGACGGCCGTTTGTCCTGTCAATTTTGGGCCTGAATGGCCGGCTCTCCGGGGCATGATTCAGGCAAGTGCAGACCGACGCATCTCGCTGTCCGGATTCGGCACAAAATAATGCTTGCAACCGCATAATAGGGCGTTTATTGACAAAAAAAGATGTTCTAAACATCACTTCTAATGGTATTCCATGATCACTGCCGGCCAGCTCAGGGCCTCCCGCGCGCTCCTTGGCATCGACCAGCGCACGCTCGCTGAATCGGCCAGTTTGTCGTTGCCGACCATCCAGCGCATGGAGGCGAGCGTCGGCGTTATCCGCGGCAATGTCGATTCGCTGATGAAGCTCGTCGCGGCGCTCGACGCGCTTGGCATCGAACTGATTGCGGACAACGCGACAAGCCAATTCGGCGGCCGCGGCGTGCGCCTCAGGAGGCCGCCGCAGTGACGCTCGCGGTCGTCCTTGCCTGCGCCGGGGCATTGCTCGCACTCGCCGCTTTTGCGGTCGCCATCGGACGTTCCGCCGCCGCAAGCCGCATCGTCTATGGCACGAGCATGATTGTCGCCGCGATTTCGCTCGCTGCGGCGGCCATGCATCTTCTTGGCGGGCAAACGCCTGAAAGCCTCACCTTGCCGGTCGGCGTGCCGTGGCTCGGCTCGCATTTCCGGCTCGATGCGCTCTCGGCCTTCTTCCTTGTCGTGGTCGATTTCG
>DASQRX010000159.1:0-35677 GCA_035642635.1 Xanthobacteraceae bacterium | reverse complement strand
GACGCCGGTGCCGCGGCCGGCCCAGCGTTCGCCGCCGCCGCCAAACAAGGCTGCGGCAATGGCGGCGGCGGCCGTGGTGTTGCCGATGCCCATTTCGCCGAGACAGATGAGATCGCAGTCCGGCGACACGGCGTCATAGCCAGTCGTCACCGCGGCAATGAATTCACCCTCGCCAAGCGCCGGTTGCTGGGTGAAGTCCGCTGTCGGCCGATCGAGCGACAGCGGAATGACGCGCAGCTTCGCTCGGGCAACGCTTGCGAGCTGATTGATGGCGGCGCCGCCGGCGGCAAAATTCGCCACCATCTGGGCGGTCACTTCGGCCGGATAGGCCGACACGCTTTGCCGAGTCACGCCGTGATTGCCGGCAAAGACCAGGATTTCGACCTGCCCCAGGCGCGGCGGCGCGTGGCCCTGCCAAAGCGCCAGCCAGGCGACGAGATCTTCCAGCCGGCCGAGGCTCTTTCCCGGCTTGGTCAGCGTCGCTTCGCGCTGGGCGACCGCCGCGCTCGCGGCCGGGTGCCCGCTCGGCAGGTCGAGGCAGACCGCGCGCAGGCCGGAAAATGAGGTAAAATCGGTCATGCCTGAGGTCTAGCAAATCGCCTCAGGCACAGCCACCCGCGTTCGTAGCGTCGCGATTTTCCATAGGCGACAATGTCCGATACCTGGTTCCAAGACCGCCTCGAAGAGCTCAAAGCGAGCATCGCGTTTTGCACGCGCCTGCCGCTGTTGGGCCCGACAGCGGCCGGCAGCGGCGCCATCGCCAAGGCGGCGTGGGCGTTTCCGGTCGCGGGCCTTCTGGTCGGCCTCATCGCCGCAGCCGTCTATGGCATCGCTTACCGCGCCGGAATTCCGGCGTGGCCCGCGGCGGTGCTGAGCGTTGCCGCAACGCTCATGATCACCGGCTGCCTGCACGAGGACGGGCTCGCCGACACTGCAGACGGCTTCGGCGGCGGCGCGACGCGCGAGCAAAAGCTCGACATCATGCGCGACAGCCGCATCGGTACTTATGGCGTCTGCGCCTTGATCGTGGCGCTTTTCCTTCGCGTCGGCATACTCGCGAGTTTTTTCTCGGCCGCGTCGGTCGGCTGGGCGCTCTTGGCATCGCATGCCGGGGCACGCGCGAGCATGATGGGGCTGATGTATCTCGTGCCGCCGGCGCGCCGCGACGGGCTGTCGTCCGATGCCGGCCAGCCGCCGCTGGAGAGCGTCGCCGCCGCCGCGGTGTTGGGTTTTTTGTTGGCCGCGATCTGCCTTGGTCCGCTCCGCGCCATCGTGACGCTGATTTTATTGGTTGTTGTCGTCATGCTGATGGCCTGGTTGAGCGGGAAGCAGATCGGCGGTCAGACCGGCGACGTGCTGGGCGCGATCGAGCAGGTCAGCGAGATCGTTATTTTGCTGGTCGCGCTGCGCTGAACCATCTTAGGTTTAATGCTTAGATTTTACGCAAACTGAATCGGGGCTCACCACAGCAGGCCGGATTTCTTGCAGGGAACCTCTGTTTGCATTGAGTTTTTGCGCGTTACCGCCTTTGGCACGAAGCTTGAATGAGATTGACCAAATTTGTTCCCGTTTCAAACAAACACAGACTTCATCAGCAGGGACGCGCCATGCGGAGCAGCATGTTTCACAGAAGCGGGCGGATGAGCGCCTCAGGCTGCTCGCCGGCCATGGTCAGGCTCAAGCGGCAGCTTGACCGGCTGCTTGAGCTTCGCCGAGAGGTCGAGGGCTTTGGTCAGCATCAGTCGGTTATGCGCCTCGGCGGCGGTCGCCGCCTGCGTCGGCAGGCCAAGTGACACCCGGTTGAGCCAGGAATCGGTTTCCTCGCGCATCGGCCCGCGCAATTCGCCAAGTGCCATGTCACCCGGCGGATAGGAGCCGAGGAAATCGACTAGCCGGCTCTGGTCCGGCGCATAGCCTTCGCTCTGCGGCGCCGACACCGCCAGCACCATGTCGCGATGGGTATCGTCGATGGTGAGCACGCCATGCGTGCCGTTTATGCCGACTTCGAGACTATAGACCGCGCCCGGCCAGGTGACCGGCAGCGCCCAGGAAATGTTGAGGTGATAGACGGTGCCATCGGAGCACATGATCATGCCGGCGGTGGCGTCGATGCCCTGATAGAGCGGGCCGAGCACCTTATCGACGGAACGGGCGTAACATTCGACCGGCTGCTTGCCGTCGAGATACCACATGACGATGTCGAGCGCATGGGTGCCGGAAATCACCATCGGCGAGATCGTCGCCGGATCGTTGGTACGTTTGTAATTGTCGATGGCGACCAGCCGGTTCATGAAGGCGCGCGAGGTCACCATGGTGACGTCGCCGAGCGCGCCGCTCCTCACCTTCTCCTTGCCGGCGAGCCATTTGCGCCGGAAGCGCTGAGTATAGCCGACCACGGCGTCGAGCTTGGCCTCGGTGATCGTCTTGAGCACGCGTTCGGACTGCATGAGATCGGTGGCCAGCGGCTTTTCGATCAGCATCGGCACGCCGCGCTCGACCGCCGCCAGGATCGGATCGACATGCAGATGTTCGTCGGTGGCGATGATGGCGCAAGTCACTTCCGGCCGTGCCAAGAGTTCGCGGTGACTGGTGGTGATGAAATCGGCGCCGATGCGCGCACCGACATCGCCGCCGCGATTGTGATTGAGCTCGGCGATGCCTATCCATTCCACCGCGGGATGGCGCGCCGCCACTTCACCGCGGAACAGGCCGACGCGGCCGGCGCCGATGATGGCGAGGCCGATCCCCTTCGCGCCCTTTCTCATACGTTCAACCCCGCGCGGTTTTTCTGCTTGAGCTCGGCGATGCCGGAAATCGTCTCGTTGGTCAGCGGCAGATCGATCGGCTCGTTGCGGTCGGCCGACAAATCGGCCGCGCTATAAGCCTCCATCACCCGCCGCGCGCTCTCCGGCGTCACCATGACATTGGTGTCGCGGATGCAGGCCTCAAGGAAATGGATGGTCTCCGGCCCGATGCCGCCGGCATAGACGTGATCGACCCATTCGCCCGGCATGGTCGACATGGCGAATTCCTGGCCGCGCTTGACGGTATTGAGCCAATTGTCGCGCTGGGTGTCGTCGAGCGTGAGCGCGCCCTCGGTGCCGGTGATCTCGATCCAGGTCGAGCAGTAATTCGGATAGCTCGGCGGCATATTCCAGCCGCCGCCGATCATTACCACGACGCCATTGTCCATGGTGACGGTGGTGAACATGATGTCGTGCGAGCCGTTCACCGGCTTCATGTAGCCATAGGCGCCTTGGCTATAGACCCGGACCGGCTTCGCCGGCTCAAGGAGCCAGAACACGAAGTCGAGATCGTGGGTCGATTCCATCACCACCGGCGACAGCCGCACGCGGCTCGCGATCTTCTTGCCGAGCTCGCGCGACAGGTGGCGGCTGACCAGCACCGAGACAACATCGCCAAGCGTGCCGTCGGTGATCTTCTTTTTGGCGAAGGCCACTTTCGGATTGAAGCGCTGCGAGTAGCCGATGGTGAATTTCAGATTGTTGCGGTGTGACAATTGGATCAGCTCGTCGGCTTCCCACAGTTCGAGCGCGATCGGCTTTTCCAACATTACGTTCTTGCCGGCCTTCAGGCAGTCCCGCGCGATCGGATAATGGTTGGCTTCCGGCGTGGTCGAGACATAGACCACCGAGATTTTTTCATTGTTGATGATGTCGTTGTAGTCGGGCGTCGCACTCGCCGGGTTGTAGAGCTTTTTCACCTCGGCGAGCCGGTCCGGCTTGATGTCGCAGAGGTGCAATTTGTCGACCAAAGCCGTGCGCGACAGCGTGTCCGCCCGCAAGCCGCCGATCCATCCGACCCCGACCACCCCCGCTTCAACTGTCTTCACCGAACGTTTCCTTCCTGGCCTCGCTTCGCTGCGGGCGCATAAAAACCATGATGCGGCGGGGGGCGCAATGCTTCCGGCCTACGAAGCCGTGGCGCCAAACACGTTTTTGGCGAACTGCGGGTAAATCTCGGCCAGCATCGGCCCGACAGTGCCCCGCAGCAGATGGAGCGTCTCGGCGGTTGGCGCCGGCGTAGTTGGTACATTCTCGGCCCGGTCGAAGTCGAAGCCGGTATGCTCGACCACCTCGGCGACGCTGTGCCCGGGATGCACGCTGTTAAGGCGAAAGCGCCGGCGCGCACGGTCGAAATCGAACAGGCAGCGATTGGTGACAAGCGCAATCGGGCCGCCGGGGCGGAACACGTTGTCGGCGCTGCCGCCCGGCGCGCTGATGAAATCGACCTTCGGCACCAAGGTGCGGCGCGAGTGCTCGACGCGGAACAGGATCACCTTGGGCACGACATAATAGAGATAGGCCGAGCCGAACGAGCCGGGGAAGCGCGTTTTCGGATGATCGTAGTCGCCGACGCTGACGAGATTGATATTGCCCTCGCCATCGATCTGGCCGCCGGAGAGAAAGAACACATCGATACGGCCCTGCCCCGCACAGTCGAACAATTCGCGCGCGCCATCGGTGAAGAATGTGTGCGCCCGGCTGCCGAGGAGCGAGACGTAAGGCCGCCCCAAATTATGCAGTTTTGCTCGCTCGCGCGCGAGCAGCGCGGCCGTTGCCGGGATTGGCGAGGCGGCGCCGACCGCGACATGGCGCACGTCCCCGATCAGCCGGCCGATGACGTCGGCGAGTAGTTCTTCGTCGCGGAAATTGTCAGGCGGCGCGCCGCTCATGCACGTACCGTTGCAAATAATCGGCAAACCCTTCGGGCGTGGCGGCAAGGCGCGCATATTCGGTCATATGCGCGGCGTCGATGGCGTAATGGTCCGGCAGCGGCAGCGGCCAGGCGCCGCGCGGTTCGACGGCGACCGCCTCGACATAGAAGCCGGGCAGCGTGCCGGCCGCGAGCAGCGGATCGCGCAACAAATCGTCGTCGTGGATTCTCTCAACTGTCACCACGGTCTTGCGCGACGCATGTGCCATGGCCACAAGCTCGCGCTGCGTGCCGATAAAGACATTGCCGAAACGATCGGCCATCGGCGCGTGGAACAAGGCGACATCCGGCGTCAGCGCCGGCAATAGCACGATCGGATCGTCATTGCCGAACGGATTGTCGACCACTTTCCATTCCGGCCGATGCGCCAGCACGTCCGAGCCGATGAGGCCGCGCAGCGGCATGAACGGCACGCCCTTTTCGGCCGCCTGGAATTGGGCGTGCAGCGCCGGACAGGTGGCGTCCAGCATGCGGATGGCGCCGGAAAGGATTGCGGCATTAAAGCGCTGAGCCGGGCCGAATTCGCCGAGACTGACGGCGGACGTCTCCAGCGTCTCTATGCAGCCTGAGCCGATGAGCAAATCCGCCTGCAAGGTCGAGGTCGGCAGCGCGACGAGATGCAGGCGCTTGACGCCGCGCCGGATGAGCGCACGCGTCGCCGCCATCGCAACGCCCGAGGTCTCGCGCGGCACCGCCAAGAGGCAGCCGTCGGTAACCGGCGTCAGGGCTTCATCGAGCGGGCGGAGGATCGATGCCATGCGATTAGGCTACGCCCTCTCCCTGTTTGTGGGGAGAGGGTGTTTTTCTCACGACAGCGCCGACTTCACGTTTTCCGGTGAAAACGGCACCCGGCGGATGCGCACGCCGGTGGCGTCGAACACCGCATTGGCGATCGCGGCCGCGACCGGGCGCGTCGACGGCTCGCCGGCGCCGGAGGGCTCGATCTCCGGATGGTCGATCAGAACCGACTCGATCACCTCCGGCATCTCGGTGATGTCGAGGATCGGATAGGTCAGCCAGTCGACGCTGGTGACGTTCTTTGAGTTGAACTTGACCTCTTCCCACAGCGTGCGGCTGATGCCTTGGACGACATTGCCTTCGATCGCATGCCGCAATCCGTCCGGATTGATGATCTGGCCGCAATCGTGGGCGACGGTGAATTTGCGCGCCCAGATTTTTCCGGTCGAACGGTCGACATCGACTTCGGCGACGATCGCGACGCGGGTCGGACCACGCTGCACGTAAGCGAAGCCGCGACCCGAAACCTTGGCGCCGGCCTGGTCGTTGCGCGGCGATGGGCGCGGTTGCCAGCCAGCCTTCTCGGCCACCTCCTTGATGACGGCGATGTCGCGCGGATCCTTGACGTATTGCAGACGGAACGCGACCGGATCCATGTTCAGGGCCGCGGCCACTTCGTCCATGAAGGATTCGCTGGCGAAGTGGATTTGCGGCCCGACCGGATCGCGCAGATGCGACGTGCGCAGCGGCGAGCCGCGATCGAGCAGCGGCGCGACGGTCTCCCAATAGGTGAGCTTGTTGTCGAAGCCGTAGGATTCCTGCGGCACAGCAAAACCGTCGCCCGATTTCAAGGCCACGCCGGTAAGCTGGCCCGCCAGCGTGTCGTAGGGTTGACTCTCATTCGAGTTGACGTCGACGCGCGGCAAGCCTTTGCTCATGAATTCATAAGCAATCACCTTGCCGGAAGCGTCGATCGCGGCGCGGGCGCGGTGAATGGACGCCGGGCCCTTCGGATCCCAGCCCGTGCCCTGATCGCGCATATATTGCAGCCGCACCGGCTTGCCGACGGCCTTGGCCAAAAGTGCCGCATCCATCGCCGCATCGCCGGCATCGTTGCGGCCGTAGCCGCCGGGTCCGGGAATCCAAATGCCATGCACCTTGTCAGGCTTGACGCCGAGAATATTGGCGACGCCGTCGCGGGTGAAATGCGGCTTTTGCGATCCGGTCCACAGCGTGACCTGATCGTCCTTGATGTCGACGATGGCGCAAGCCGGACCCATGCTGGCATGCGACTGGAACGGCCATTCGTATTCCGCCTCGATCACGCGCGCGGCGGTCTTGAAGGCCGCTTCCACGTCACCCGTGGTTTTGCCGGCGACTTCTTTTTTGCGCACCGGCGCGTTGCGGATGTAATCGTAGATTGCCGTCGCCTGGTTGGGGAATGGCGGCTTCGCATCCGACCATTCGACCTTGAGCTGACGCATCGCCTTGATGGCGTCCCACTCCTTGTCGGCGACCACGCCGAGGAAGCCCTGATTCCACACCACCTTGGCACCCGGGATATCCTTGATCGAGCTTTCGTCGACCTTGACCGGCACGGCGCCGGCAATCGCCGGCCGGATCATGCGGCCGTGCACCATGCCCGGAACTTTGACGTCGGTGCAGAAATCCATTTGCGCGAAGACGCGCGGCGCGACGTCTTCGCGTTTGATCGGTTGGCCGATCACCCGATACTCCTTCGGGTCCTTCGGCGTAGCTTTGCCGGGGGCGAGAAGCGGGTTGCCGATCTTGCCGTTCCAAGCGAGCGGTACGTTGAAATAACGGCCGCCAACCAATTCGCTGTAGGACACTTTCTTTGCAGGATCCGATTTGCCGTGAACGACCGCGTTGGTCACTTCCAATTGATCGGCCGGCATGCCGAGCTTGTCGGCCGCCATCTCGATCAGAACGCGACGCGCTTCGGCCGCCGCCAGGCGCATCTGCTTGCCGCCTTCTTGCACGCCGGTCGAACCCGAGGCGCCGCCTTGGTTCACGCTGGTCGCGGTATCGCCCATGGCCACTTTGACGCTTGAAAACGGCGCGTCGAGCTCTTCGGCAACCATCTGGCCGATGGCAACCGCAATGCCGTGCCCCATATCCATCTTGCCGAAATAGGCCGCGATAGTGCCGTCGGCATTGACCGCGACATAGCTTGAGAGCTGATCCGGCGTCAGCGCTGGCTTTACGGCGACACTCATCGCTGTGGTCGCATCATCGGCCTGCGCGAATTCGAACGTGACCGGCGCGCCGATCGAAACCACAAGCGCGCCACCAGCTTTGAGCAGCGCGCGACGGGAGAAATACGCGGACTTTTCTATCCTGGTCATGATGCGCTCCCTCAGCCCATCATCGTGGCGGCGCGCTTGACGGCGCGGAGAATGCCCATATGCGTGCCGCAGCGGCACTTCAGTCCTTCGAGCGCACTCTTGATCTCGGCGTCGGTCGGTTTTTTCTTATCGCGCAGGAAGGCTGCAGCGGTCATGAGCCAGCCGTTGATGCAATAGCCGCATTGCGGAACCTGCTCTTCGATATAGGCGGTTTGCAGCGGATGCGGCTTGTCCGGCGTGCCCAAACCGGCGAGCGTCACGATCTTGCTGTCGCCGACCGCCGACACCGGCGTGATGCAGGAGCGGATGGCTTGACCGTCCATATGAACGGTGCAGGCGCCGCATTGCGCCAGCCCGCAGCCGAAATGCGGATTGTTGAGGCCGAGATCGCCGCGCAAGGCGTAGAGCAGCGGCATGTCTTCGTCGGCTTCGATCTTATGGACCGCGCCGTTGACGTTGAGCGAATAGCTTTGCAGCGAATTGCTTTGGTTCATCGATCTCCTCCTCGCGCATGACGGCGGTTCTGTTCGGGCGTTACGGCATGTGCCGGTGTGTCCCGATGCCGCCTAAGTCTAACCTATTCCTAAACCGGAGATTTTGGAACACGGTTCCAGTCGGCAATTGCTGCCAAGCTTGAAAGACTGCACCGTGTTTCGCGAGCCCGCTCAGGCCCAGAGCGCCTTGCTGGCGATACACGCGCCTTCGACCAGGCTTGCGAATTTGGCCCAGACGATTTCGGGTTCGATCTCCGGCGGCTTGTTGGTGTGGAGCGTCGAGGCGAAGCCGCAATCGGCGCTGACGATGACGCGTTCGCGGCCGACGATTCCGGCAAGCCGCGTGATGCGCTGCGCGACGAGATCGGGATGCTCGACGACGACGGACGCCTGGGTGATGCAGCCGGGCAGCAATACCTTGTCGTCCGGGAGCTTCACGGTCTGCCAAATCTCCCATTCGTGTTCGTGGCGCGGATTTGCCATTTCGAACGAATAATACTTGGCGCGGATGGTCACGATCAGATCGGCGAGATATTTCATTTCGAAGTCGCTGGTGCGCGGCCCGATATTGATGCCGTAACAGGTGTGATGCCGGATGCGGTCCGGCGGGATGTTACGGAGCGCGTGATTTAGAATCTCGATGCGGTGGCGCGCCCATTTGCGTGAATCTTCCGGCGTCTCTTCCGGCGACATCATGTAGTGCATCGCGAGCCGCGGATCGTCGATCTGAACCGCAAAGCCGGCATTGACGATGCCTTCGTATTCTTCCCGTAAAGCCTCGGCCACTGCGAGCAGATGTTCCTCTTCGCTCTTGTAGAATTTGTTTTCCATGGTGCCGGCGCAGCTTGACGGCGACACCGATGGGATGAAGGTCCCGACCGGATTGGCGCCTTTGAGCGCGGCTTTGAAATTGGCGATGTCCTCGGCCAGTTGTTTTTGGCCAACATATTTGATCGGCCCAGTGCAGGCGAGCCTCGCCTGCTGCGAGCCGGAATGCGCGCCGTCTTTGTAGAAACTCGGAAACGCCGTGTTCTCGCGGGTGCGTCGCTCGCCCGCTTTGGGTTCGATCGGCGCGAGCCCGGTGAGCCGGTCGGCGATGTAATGCTGAAAGCTGGTCTTCGATTGCTCGCCGTCGCTGATAATATCGACGCCGATTTCAAGCTGCTTATGCACGACCTCCGCGACCGCTGCCGTGGTTTCACGCGCCAGCGCGTCCGGATCGAACGGCTGTTTGGTCATCCGCGCCAACAACAGATCCGATAGCGAATGCTGCCGTGGGAGACTGCCCACGCCGGTCGTGACAATGCGGCGGCGGCTCTCGTCGATGACACTCATTTTATTTCCTTATTGCTTTCTTGGACTTATTGTTGGAACGGCGGTTTTGCGCCGCGGATAATGCCGTCTTCCAAGTGGTTGACAAGACGCGCCGGGAGCTGCGCCCCTTGCGTTTTCCGACTAGCTCGAACGACGAAAGTTTGTTTTAGGACTTTGCCAGCGCCGTAACGGCCGCGAACAGCACTTTGACGTCGCGCTCCGCGATATCGCGCGTGATGAAGACGACGCGACTATCGCGATTGGCGTCGGGCCAGAATTCAAGCTCGACCGGCGGGTGGGCAAGGTGTTGCACATATTGCACCACGACCGGCCCACGGCAGCCGGCGACGTTGAGGATGCCCTTGACGCGCAGAAGATCGACGCCGCGCAGCGCGATCAGCGTCTCCATCGCGCGCGAGAAGACCGGCCAGGCGATCGGCTCTTTCCGGGTCATCACAAAACTTGTGATGCCGTCGGCATGCTCGGCTTCGGCGACGAAACCACCGCGTTCGTTGGTGGCCGGTTCAATGATGCGGCTCGGATCGAGCGCGCCGGCAATGGCGATGTCGATCGCTGCGCGTGGATTGAGCGCCTTCACGCGCCGGGTCAGGCTTTCGACCATTGCGGGCGTCGCTAGATCGGTCTTCGAGATCACGATGCGGTCGGCGAGGATGATTTGCTTGCGGGCTTCGGCGGCGCTGTCGAGTTCGGCTTCGCCGTTCATCGCATCGGCCACCGCGAGCACGACGTCGATATGGAATTCGCCGCCGAGCGCGCGATCGGTGGAGAAGGTCTGCAAGATCGGCGCTGGATCGGCGAGCCCCGACGTTTCGATCGCGACGCGGGCAAACGGCGGCACCGTGCCGCGTTCGCGGTCGAAGACCAGCCGGCGCAGCGCGACTTGCAGATCGGTGCGCGTGATGCAGCAGACGCAGCCATTGCCGAGGAGAACGGTCTCCTCGGCGCTGTCGCGGATCAGCGCGTCGTCAATGCCGACGGCGCCGAACTCGTTAACGATCACCGCAGTGCCGGCGCCTTCCGGGGACTTCAGAAAGCGGCGGATCAGCGTCGTCTTGCCGGCGCCGAGAAATCCGGTGACGACGATCACCGGGACGCGCGCGCCGCGCTCGCGCTTAAGCCTGCGCCCGAATGGGCCAGCCTCGCGCGAGGGGAAAAGGTCGAGCATGGGTCTCGATTAGAAATCCATTTCGAGAATGTAGAGACCGCCGATATGCCGGTCGACCGTATAGACGATGGCGCGCTCGTCGACGAAGACGTCGTTCATCTGGATGGTGCCGGTCGGCGCGCCGGGAGGTGCCGGCGGCATGAAGATGCCGACTTCCTTCGGCTGATACGGATTGGAAATGTCGTAAGCGCGCAAGCCGCCTTTGAAGAAGGTGCCGAGCACGATCTGATCGGAATGCCACGCCGTCGGCAACGGCACATTTTCATGGATATTGTGCGCGCCGAAACGGCCGGCCTCGGCATAGACCTTGGGATCGGGCAGCGGACAGGTCGAGATCGGAACCAGGTTGGTCTCCTCGCGCGCGTCGAGCACCCAGATCAGCTTCGGCCAATCCTTGGCGTTGTTCTCGGTCGATTCGTCGGTGACGAGCATCAAGCCGCGATCGAACAGCGGCACGATGGTGTGCATGAAGCCGGTATAAGGCGGCGAATTGGTCCACGACGAAATCTTCTTCGGGTTCGCCTTGTCGGCAATATCGAGCACGAACATGCCGCCGTCGATATAGGCGAGATAGCAGCGGTCCGGCCGTTGCGGATAGACGTTGCAATTATGCGCGCGGAACCCCTTGTCGATCGGGTGCCGCGACGGCGGCATGACGTTGTCGCCCTGGCGCGTGCCGGGCATCCACCAGCGGCCGACTTCGACGGGCTTCGACGGATTGCGCACGTCGACGCAGCGATAGAACTGGTCGTCCTGCGCATTGGTCGGCACGAAGTCGCGCGAACCGGACGCGCAATGGACATATTCGCCGTCGCAGAACCAGAGTTGATGCACGCCGCGCGAATGCGGGCCGGAGCAGTCGAAGAACGAGATCGATTTCGGATTTTCCGGCTTGGATATGTCGAACAGTTCGAAACCGGCCGGCGTCAGATCCTTCTTCGAAGTCTGATAGGCCACCGCCATCATGTTGCCGCAGGTTTCAAGGGAATTGGAGCGCATATTGGCGTGCGGCAGATCGGTTTGGCAGACCACTTTCGGCTTGCGCGGATCGCTGACATCGACCGCGGTGAAATTCTTCGGCGCACTCTCGTGCGCGAGCCAGATGATGCGCCGCCCGTCCGGCGCGATCTGTACCGACATGCCCTCGCCCATGCCGCCGAAGCCGCCGAGCATGTCGTGAGCCAAGAGTTTGAAGTTCCAAGTAACGGGCTGATAGCCCTGTGCAAGCGGGCTTTTGTCCGTGGCGGCCATTCCTAAGTCTCCTGTTGAGGTGTTCTAGAGCATGATCCCGAAAAGTGGAAAGCGGCTTTCGGGTAAGATCATGCACAAACTAAAGATCTAGCGGGCGGTCGATATTACGCTCCGGAACGAGCGCGTTCCATGAAATCCGGACGCAGCGCCTTGCTCCAATCCGGGATCGCATTGATCAGCTTGCTTTGCAGCAGGATCTCGGCCTGCTGCTGCATGTAGGGCGTCAGGTCGGTGGGGAAGCCGGGAGCCACCTCGACGCGCGACAGCGCCTTGGCAAACACATCGAGTGATAGGGTGTAACCCTTGCCGGTATAGAACGTGTAGATCACGTCCGCGACCTTCTTCGGATTGGTCTTGAAGTCATTGGCGACGTCGAGCCAGGCCTTGAGATAAGCGATCAGCAAATCGGGCTTTTGCGCGACGAAATCCGGCGTTGCCGCCATGAACACCGGCATCGGATCGACGCCGGAATAATCCATGAGGTCGGTGCCGATGCCCTCGGACACCGCGATGACATTATAGGGCTCGACATTCACCATGGCGTCGACCGTCTTCGACGCAAGGGCCGCGACCATATTGTTGACGTCCATGCGGACTTCTTGGTAATCGCCCTTCTTGAGCCCGTGCTGCGGCGCGATGGTATCGACAAAAACATTGCCGACCGAGGAGCCGGTCTGATTGGCGATCTTCAGCCCGCGCAGATCCTCGACTTTGGTGATGTTGAGGTCCTTGCGCGCGGTGACGCGCGCCGTCTTGCCGACATGTTCGATCAACGCGACCGCGATCAACCCACCCTTGGCATTGCCGATGATCAGGGACTGGCCTGCATAGGTGCCGAGATCGACCTGGCGCGCCACCATCTGCTGCATGGTGAGATTGCCCGACGGTACCGGGTACTCTTCGACCGCCAGACCGTGCTTCTCGAGATAACCGGATTTCATCAGGTAGTAAGTCGGCATGCCCCAGATGTTGGTCTGGTAGCCTTGGCGGATGGTTTCTGCCGCTAAGGCTGGACGTTCTGCGGCAAGACCGAATGTGAGCATGCCTGCGCCAGTGGCGGTGAGGCATTGCCGGCGAGTGAGGTGGGTGCGGTTCATTGGCTTTCCTCCCAAAACTGTGCGTTCAAGGCAGCGCATTCAAGATAGCGCAGTCATGACAGCGGCTTACTGTTGATCCTGCTGCATGCCGAATTCCTGGATGCTCGCTGTCACGTCATCCGAAGTCTTCTTGATGACCGTCCCGAGTTCTTCCGGCGTCGACGAGATCGCGATCGAGCCGCCATTCTCGATTAAAGCGTGATATTCCGGCATGGCGACGATCGGCACGATCTTGTCGTGCAGCGTCTTGATGATCGACGCCGGCGTGCCATTCGCAGCGCAAACGCCGAGCCAACCAAAACGCACGAAATTGATGCCCTTCTCGCGCACCGTCGGCACCTCCGGCAAGTTGGCAAGCCGTTGTGGGCTGGTCGTTGCCAGAATCTTGATTTGCTTCGACTGGTATTGCGGCATGATGCCGAGCGTCGGCGAAACATAAAAGTCGACGCGTCCGGCCACCATTTCCTGTACCACTTGCGGGCCGCCGCGGAACGGAATCCGGTTCATCGTGATGCCGGCGATTTTTTGCAACTGCCGCGCCATGATCTCTTGCGCCGAGCCGGCGCCGATCGTCGCATAGGTGACGTCGCCCGGATGCGCCTTCGCATAGGCGACAAACGATTCGAAACTGTCCGCCGGCACCGCGTCGGCCAGCGCCAAGCCGTAATAATATTCGGCGATCAGCGAAATCGGCGCGAGATCGCCGAGCCTGAATCCGACATTGCGATACATCGCGACATTGATCGGATCGAAATGCGTGCAGAGAAGCAGCGTGTAACCGTCCGCGGGCTCGGCAACAAGATCGCGCGTCGCCATGATCCCGGCGGCGGCCGGCTTGTTCTCGACGATGACCGGTTGGCCGAGCGCATCGCTCAACTTGTTGGCGACAAAGCGCGCCGGAATATCGGTCGGGCCGCCGGCGCCGAAGCCGACCAGAAGCCGGATGGTCTTTTTCGGATAGGCATCGTCGGCAACAGCCGCCGGCGCACTGGCGGCGACGATCGAAAGCGCAAGAGCGACAACAACAGCGACAATCATGGACCGGCGCAACGCAAAGCAACGCACCAAAACTTTCACGCGTGTTTCTCCTGACCGAGTAGACGCAACAGCTCTTTCTGAAAATCGAGGAATTCGACGCTGAGCGGATCGCGCGGCCGCGGCAGCGCGATCGGTACCTCGACCTTCACCGTACCGGGATGCGGCGTCATCACCACGACGCGGTCGGCGAGATAAACGGCTTCGGCGACGTTGTGGGTGACATAGATTATCGTCTTGCGCGTCGTCCGCCACACCTCGGCAAGCAATTGCTGCATGTCGTCCCGGGTGAGCGCATCGAGCGCCGCGAACGGCTCGTCCATCAGCAGCACTGCAGGATTGTAGGCCAGCGCACGCGCAATCGCGACGCGCTGCTGCATGCCGCCGGATAGATGATGCGGATAGGATTTGGCGAAATTTTCGAGCTTGACGAGGCGGAGTTGTTCGAACGCGATCGCCTCGCGCTCGGCCTTCGGCACGCCCTTCATCTCGAGCCCGAAGGCGACATTGCCGAGCGCAGTGCGCCAGGGAAACAGCTGGGCGAAATCCTGGAACACGACGCCGCGGTCCACACCACGACCCACCCCATGGCCGTTGACCGGGGCGCCGGCAATGCGGATTTCACCCGTGGTGGGCGTGAGAAATCCCGCGATAATGTTGAGGAGCGTCGACTTGCCGCACCCGCTCGGACCGACCACGCACAGGAATTCCGAAGCCTCCATGGCGAAGCTCACGCCGCGCACGCCCGGCACGGTACGACCCGGCGTATCGTAGATCAGCGTGATGTCGCGCGCCTCGATATGGGCCATCGCCGCTTCCTACCTCTTTCCCCACTCGCATTCCGGCCCGTGTATTCCGCAACCGGCGCTCTTGCCGGTTGCGTTGTGTCCAGGATGTGTTGCGTCCGGCACAGGGCTTTTTTTTGGATCATGCTTTAACATGCATGCTTGTTGCGCGCTTCTTTTGGCGCGCTGGCTTTGTGCCAGAAGCCGGCGCTCGCGGCCAGCCGGAAACAGGGGGGAGACGGCGACGATGAGATTTCTGTCCGCAGTGGGCAAAGTCTCGGTTCGAATGATGGGAGTAGCCGCGCTGGCGCTCGGCCTCGCGCTCACCGCGCTCCCGGCTCGGCCCGACACCTATCCGAGCCGCCCCATCCACCTGATCGTCAATTTTGCCCCGGGCGGCACCGGCGACATCGTGGCGCGGCTGATCGGCGCCAAGCTCTCGATCGAGCTTGGCCAGTCGGTGATCGTGGAGAACCGTCCCGGCGCCGGCGGCACGCTTGGCGCCCGCGACGTCGCCAACGCCACTCCCGACGGCTACACGCTCACGGTCGCGCAGACGCCCGAGATTGCCATCAATCCGTTCTTCATGAAGGAGGCCGGCTACGATCCGCTGAAGGACTTGCAGCCACTGGCGCTCACCGGCGTCGTGCCGCTGGCGCTCGTCGTTCCCGCAGCCGCGCCCTATGCGACGATGGCCGACTTCGTGAAATTCCTGCGCACGACCGATCAGCCGGTGACCTTTGCTTCGGCCGGCGTCGGCACGCCCGGCCATCTCTGCGGCGAATATCTAAAGCTCAAGCTCAACAACAAACTGACCCACGTGCCGTATAAGGGCGCCGGCCCTGCCCTCAACGACGTCGTGGGCAATCATGTCGATTTCTATTTTCCGGGCTTCCCCGCCGCCATGCCTTTGATGCAAGGCGGCAAGGTTAAACTGCTCGCGGTATCGTCGGGCACGCGCACGCCGGCCGCGCCCGACATCCCGACCGTTGCCGAGGCGACCGGCATCGCCAATTTCGATTTCACGCTGTGGGTCGGGTTCTTTGCACCGCGCGGCACGCCGCCGGACTTGGCGGAGCGGCTCAATGCCGAGATCAATAAGATCCTGCTGGAGCCCGAAATCAAGACACGGCTGGAAAACGACGGCGCGCAGGTTTCGGCTTTGTCGATCCCGCAATTCACCGCCTTCGTGCAGCACGAGATCGACAAATACAAAGAGATCATCAAGTCAGCGGACATCAAGTCGGAGTGATCCGGTCCCATTGACCCCGCTCCTTTCGGCATGCACGCTGCTCCCGGTGCGGATGCTTGAGCCGGAAGCCACCGCTCGCAGCCAACCGGAAACGGAAGGAGCCGCGATGAACAGGCTTTCGGATGCACGTGCTGTCTTGGCGGCGCTCGTCGCGGCTGGATTGGCGCTTGTGGCACTGCCAGCCTGGCCGCAATCCTATCCAAGCCGCCCGATCCACCTGATCGTCAACTTCGTGCCGGGCGGCACCGGCGACATCATCGCCCGGCTGATCGGCGCGAGGCTTTCCGAAGAGCTCGGCCAATCGGTGGTGGTGGAAAACCGGCCCGGCGCCGGCGGCACGCTGGGCGCGCGCGACGTCGTCAATGCCGAACCTGACGGCTACACGCTCACAGTCGCGCAAACGCCCGAGATCGCCATCAATCCGTATTTCATGAAAGACGTCGGCTACGATCCGCTGAAGGATCTGCAGCCCATCGCACTCGGCGGCGTAGTGCCGCTGGTGCTGGCCGTCCCCGCGAGCGCGCCCTATTCGACCGCCGCGGAGTTCGTGAACTTCCTGCGCTCGACCGACAAGCAAGTGACATTCGCCTCCGGCGGCGTCGGCACGTCGGGCCATTTCGCCGGCGAGCTGCTGAAGCTCAAGCTCAACAGCAAGCTGACCCACGTGCCGTACAAGGGCGCCGGCCAGGCTTTGACCGATCTCGTCGGCGGCCAAATCGATTTCTATTTTCCGGGCTTCATCGCCGCGATGCCGATGATGCAGGCCGGCAAGCTCAAAGTGCTGGCAGTCGCGACAACCAAGCGCTCCGCGGCGGCGCCCGACTTGCCGACCTTGGCTGAAGTGACGGGCATCCCGAATTTCGATTTCACCCTGTGGGCCGGGTTCTTCGGCCCGCGGGCCACGCCGCCGGATGTCACGGCGCAACTCAATGCCGCGATTAACAAGATCATCGTTGAACCCGACATCAAATCGCGGCTGCAGGACAACGGCGCCGAGGTCTCGCCCATGTCGATTAATCAATTCGCCGCCTTCGTTCACGGCGAAATCGACAAGTATCAGGCGATCATCAAAGAGGCGGACATCAAGCCCGAGTGACGCCAGGTGGTTTAGCTCAGCTCTTCGCCGCCCGCGCCATGCCCCAGCGATAGATGGTGGCGCGCTCGATCGAGCCGAATACCAGGCGTTCGGTGATGAAGCCGATAAAGCCGATGACGACCAGCGAAGCCAGCATCACGTCGGTGTTCAAAAATTCCTTGGCGTCGAAGATCACCCAGCCCAGGCCCCAATTCGACGCCGCCAGCATTTCGGCGCCAATGACGGCGATCCAGGCGCGCAGAAACGATTGCCGCAACCCGGTGATGATGAAGGGCGACGAACCCGGAATGATCACTTTCCAGAACAGCGCGCGCTCACTGGCCCCCATCGCGCCCGCCGCGCGCAGCCAGATCGGATTGACCGCGCGCACGCCGGTCCAGGTGTTGAGCAGCATCGGAAATAGCGCGGCATAGAACACGATGAGAATGGTCACGGTATCGCCGAGGCCGAACCAGAGAATAAAAACCGGCACCCAGGCGAGCGACGGGATTGGCATCAGCGCGCTGGTGAGTGGCAGCACGAAATTCTCCACCGAACGAAACCGGCCCATCATCACGCCCAATGGCAGGCCGATCGCGACCGCAAGCGCAAAGCCCGACAGCACGCGATAGAGCGTCACGCCGGCATGAACGATCATGGTGCCGTCGAGAATCGAATCGATGAGCGTCTGCCCGACCGTGCCGAGCGTCGGCATCAAGGCCGGCGCAAAATAGCCGCTGCGCGCGACGGCTTCATAGGCGGTCGCCAACACAAGAAGCGTGATCGCCCCGCGCCGCAGCGACTGATAGTTCCGCAGAGACGGGCGCTCGGCGCTCATGTGATCATGCTCATGTCATCATGCCCCAGCGCACGACGGTGAACTGCTCCAGCGGCTGAAATACCAGCTTCTCCAGCGCCAGCCCGATCATGGCGATGACCGCAATGCCGGCCAGCATCACATCGGTATTGAGAAATTCGCGGGCGCCGAAAATGAGCCAGCCCAGGCCCCACGGCACCGCGGCGAGCATTTCGACGCCGACCAGAATGCGCCAGGCCTGCGCCAGGCCGAGCCGCAAGCCCGTCAAAATGTAAGGCAAGGCCCCGGGCAGA
Organism: Xanthobacteraceae bacterium; assembly: GCA_035642635.1. Lineage (GTDB taxonomy): Bacteria > Pseudomonadota > Alphaproteobacteria > Rhizobiales > Xanthobacteraceae > BOG-931. The sequence continues at coordinate 17,237 of DASQRX010000159.1, read as the reverse complement.
ATGACATGACGAAATAAGCGGCGATCGTCCGCGCCCATGGCCTGCGCCGAGCGCACCCAGATGTCCTTGACCGCTTTCACGCCGGTCCAGGAATTGTAGATGATCGGAAAGGCGGAAACGAAGCCAACCAATAGCACGGTTGAGACATTGCCGAGCCCGAACCACAACAGAAACAGCGGCGTATAGGCGAGGCCAGGTATCGGCGCGCCGATGCTGATCACCGGCAGCAGGATATCCTCGGCCCGGCGCGAGCGTCCCATCAGGATGCCGATCGTGATGCCGGCCAACGTGGCGAGCGTAAAGCCCGTGGTGAGCCGCAGGAGCGTATCGAACGCGTGATGCGGCACCACGCCGTTGAGTGTGAGCCGCATGAGGGCCGCGGCAACGGCTTCCAACGGCGGGAACAGGCGGGGAGGAAACAGGCCGAGATGCGCAACGGTCTCCCACATCGCGCCCACGACGATGAATGGAAATGCGTTGCGCAGCGCGTTTCGCCAGCGCCCCGACCAAAGTCCTGCGCTTGATCCCGTGCCGCCGGCAACCGGCGCGTAGCCAAGATCGTGGTGCTCAACGATATTTGCCATGGCTTTTGAGGATAGTGCGGCCCATCGTCCAAAGACAAGGCGTCACCTTGATCCAGCCGTTGCAGTGTTTGCGCCCTATGCTAGGACACCGCTGCAGCCAAGGGGCTCGGCGAACAAGGGGCTTGGCAAAGGAGTTCAGTAATGGCCACGAAAAACGCGCAGAAGATCGGCTGGATCGGCATGGGCCGCATGGGATTCCCCATGGCCGAGCGGCTCATCAAAGCGGGCCACGATGTGTCGATCTGGAATCGCACGCGTTCCAAGGCCGAACCGCTGGAGCAGATCGGCGGCAAAGTGGTCGATCATCTGTCCGATCTGAAATCCGTCGACGTGCTGTTCTCGATCGTCGCCACCGGCACCGACGTCGAGGAAGTGCTCTATGGCAAGAACGGCGTCTGCAGCCAGGGCGGCAAGATCCCGCCGGTCATCGTCGATTGCTCGACCATCGCGGTCGAGGAATCCGCCGCTATCCGTTTCAAGCTGAAAGAGCTCGGCGCCGAATTCGTCGCCGCGCCGGTGAGCGGCAACGCCAAAGTGATCAAAGCCGGCAAGCTCTCCTCAGTGGTGTCGGGTCCGGAAGCCGCCTGCAAGATCGCGATGCCGCTGATCGAAGTGTTCGCGCCGCGCGGGGTCTCTTATGTGGGCGACGGCGAGCTCGCGCGCGTCTGCAAGATCGCCCACAACGTGATGCTTGGCGTCGTGATCGAGAATCTGATCGAAATCACGCTTCTGACCAACAAGATGGGCGTGCCGCGCCACGCGTTCCTCGCCTTCCTCAACAATGGCGTGATGGGCTCGATGTTCACGGCCTACAAATCGCCGGCTTTGGTCAATCTCGACTGGACCACGACCTTCACCCCGGAATTGCTGCGCAAGGATCTCGATCTCGGCCTCGAGCTGGCCCGCGAAATGGACGTGCCGATGCCGGTGACTGCGGCGACGCGCGAAGCGCTGCAAAGCCATTTCGGCGCCGCCATGCTGCAAAAAAATCCGCAAGAATATTTGTCCAAGGATTTCGCGGCGCTGGCCGAGACCATGGCGCTCGCCGCCGGCATGAAGCTCGAGAGCGAGAACAAGAACGTGCCGACGGGACTCGAAAGCTAAAAATCAGACGGCCGCCGCGCGACGGCAGAACGGGGGAGGAAATGATGCGTCTTAAGCTGCGCTGGCTTCTTGCGCTCGGGCTGTTCGCCGTCTTCTTCGTAACGGCCAAGCTGCCGCCGGCAGCCGCCGAGGACTGGCCGACGCGGCCGGTCCGGTTCATCGTCACGCTCCGGCCGGGCAGCGGCGTCGATATCGAGGCGCGGATGTTGGCCGACAAGCTCGGTCAGCGCTGGGGCCAGCCGGTAATCGTCGACAACCGCCCCGGCGGCGACGGCATCGTCGCCATCAACGCGTTTGTTGCCGCGCATGACGATCATATTTTGCTGTTTACCCCGACGTCGTCGTTCACCGCGCATCCCTTCCTGCACGATCATCTGCCATATAAGCCGAGCGATCTGGTGCCGATTACGCGGGTATCCAACACTTTCGTTGCGGTGTCCGTCCCCACGAGTCTCAATATCGATTCGCTGTCCAAACTCGTCGCGCTCGCCCGCGCGCAACCCGGCCAGCTCAATTGGGCGGGCCTAACCGGCGCGCTCGACTTCCTCTTGGCCGGCTGGCTGCAGCAGGAAAACTTGAACATCGCCAAGATCGCCTACAAAAATCCCGTGGATGCGGCAAACGATCTCGCCGAGGGGCGCGTGCAGCTTTACGAGTCGGCCTTCGCCATCGTGCGGCCGCAGCTGCAGAGCGGCAAGATCAAGGTGATTGCCGTGACCAATACGGTACGGGCGCCGAACTTGCCGGACCTGCCGACGGTCGCGGAAGCGGGTTACCCGGCCCTGACGGTTGACGGTCTCGTCGGCGTGTTCGGGCCGACCGGAATATCGAAAGAATTGCGGGGCAAGATCACGGCCGACATCCGCGCGTCGGCCGATGACACGATCAAGGATCGCTTGGCGGCCACGGGGCAGCTTCTCAATGTCGGCAGCGCCGAGGAATTCGTCAAGTCGATCGAGGGGCAGCGCCACCAAATCGCGGACTTCGCCAAGAAGCTCGGCATCGAGGAACTGCCGCAGAATTGAGGGTGAATCGCGCTTTGGCGGATCAGCCTTTGACGTCAGTCTCGACGTCAATCATCAACTGCCATTGGCCATTGCGCTTTGCCCATATACTTGCGGCGCGGAACGGCGGTCGCGAATTGTCCGGCGAAACATGGCTCGCGATCATCGCGGCGCCGTCGCCATAGACCGACAGCCGCATGGTTTCGATCTCGCTGACCGTCACGCTGGCATTGGTCTTTTTTTCGCGCTCGATCGTCGCGATGTTGCCCGATTTCGGCACCGGCGTGTAGCCCGACCGATAGAGCACGAAATCTTCGGCGACGTGTTTAGCCCACTCGTCGGCATTGTGGGCGACGGCGGCTTTCTGGATGTTCTGAAACGTCGTGATGACGTCCTGTTCGGCGGGCGAGCGGACGCGATACGGAATCGTTTCGCAGGGATTCTTGCATTCGTAAGGCTTTGCGTCCGCTTTGGCTTTGGTGCCGGGCGGGGTTTCGGCTGCGACGCGCGCGTCGCTGCCGAGCACGACGTCTTGCATCGTCAAGGCGCGCCAGGAGCCTTTTTGCTTGGCCCAGATGTCAAGAAAAAATACCGGACTGCCCTGCGCCGATTTGCGGGTGCCGGTCACCATAGCGACGAGCCCATAAACGCTCACCTTCACGTCGGTCGCCGCTTCACCGGCCGCAATGGTCTTGAGATCGGCAAGGAATTCCTTGCGCTGAAAAATCTTGCCGTTCTGGTCGGCGAAGGTGAATTGGAGCGAGAGCAATTTGCGGGCGGCCGATTTATCGCCCGAGCGCAGCGCCTGCCCGAGCGACGTCTGCGCCGCGTTGACCAGCGCCTCTTCGCCCGATAGCGGCCGCGCCCGCGATTGCGCGAGGACCACGATCAGAATCGCTGCAGCTATAGCGCTGGGCCAAAACCACGGTCGGGCCCATTGCATTACGCGAAGTGCTGCCGCCGGCATTCTTACTCCCGCGTCCAAATCATATACGCCCCGACAGAGCTCGCGAACGGTGTTTCAAATGACGTTCCAATGAAGCCATCCAAAGTGATGCATCGTCCGGCCTGAGCGCTCAAGCACAAGCGTTGCGACGACGCGCCACAGCCCACGATGTGCGGCCCAGATTTCGCGCTCAGCAGTGACGGCAATGCCGGCGCCCGTGGCGGCGCCCGCCGCCCATCACGGCTCGGCAAGGCGGGCTCAGTTGCGAATATTTCGCCTTCATGCACGCCGTGACCTTGGCAACGTCCGGAATGGCGTCACCGCACAAGCGCATGGCATCGGGCGTGCAAGCTTGACGCTCAGCGTCGGATCCTTGAGCGGCCGCACCGTCGGCGCGGTAAACAGAGGTGCCGGCGAGCACGGCCAGCAAACAAGCGAAACGAACGATCCGCATTTTCATTATCCCTGCCCCCAGAGAAGGACGACCCGTCGCGCCGGCAACCTAGCCGTGGCGCGTGGTTCCGTCGATAGCAGATATTGACGAAAATATTGCAGGCCGCCAATTGCGCTCGATTGCGGCGCGTCGGCCTGACGCGTCCGCGATGGTAAAATCGGCGGTACGCCGAGACTTGAGCGGCCAGGATTTATGCGGCCAAGCCCGCCGAGCCGTTATTCGCGGTTCAGTGCATCATGCCCCAGGTAAAGCCTCGCGGCGGGGACGGTGGAGTGCTGGTGTCCCGGGTGATGTCGGTCTTGCAGGGCTCAACCGTGCCCTCGACCATGCTTGCGGTCGCATTGTCGAACGACATGTGCCGGCAGAACTTGCCGTCCGGCATCGTCACGACGACGTCGCCGGTTGCCTGTGCGTCGCGCGCCGCCAAGGCAGAGCGCAGGATCGGGTCGATCGCGGCCCGACCCCCGACCAGCAAAGCCGCCGCAAACAACACGATAAACAGCGAGGAAGCGATGACGGCACGGGTGGACGTCGCGCCGTCATCGCTCAACCGAGCCTGCGCGCCTTTATTCGCAGACGATCTCGGGGCGGCGCCCATTTCCGCAAACCACGTCGCCGCCTCTGCACTTGTTCGTTTGATCACGCGCATTTCACTACCGAACAACAGAATCATTGAATCGCCTGTAAGGAAATGTTTCTGATTTTATCGAATGGCCGCGCCTCCGGCCCGCCAAAGGCGATTATCGCCTTGCCTTTTCTCATCTTCCGGCCCGCGCTAGAGGAGGGAAAGTCGTGGTGAACGATAAGTTAATTGCGGTCCCGTCGAGCAACGACGGATAGCGAGGAAAGCCCGGTCGCATGCGAACTCAAGTCGCCATTATCGGCGCCGGCCCCGCCGGGCTTCTGCTCGGTCAGCTCCTGCACAAGCACGGCATCGACAACGTTATCCTGGAACGGCAAACCGCCGACTACGTGCTCGGCCGCATTCGCGCCGGCGTGATCGAACAGGTCACGATGGGGCTCCTCGACGAGGCCGGCGTCGGCGCGCGCATGCACGCCGACGGCCTGGTCCATGACGGCGTGCACATCTGCGTCGACGGCAAGCGCCACCATCTGTCGTTTAAGGACATGACCGGCAAGTCGGTGATGGTCTATGGCCAGACCGAAATCACCCGCGACCTCATGGAAGGCCGCGCCGCGGCTGGCGCACCGACGATCTACTCCGCCCACGACGTTGAGCTGCACGACATTTCCGGTAGCGCGCCGCGCGTCACCTACCACGCCAACGGCAAAACCGAGGACATCGTCTGCGATTTCATCGCCGGCTGCGACGGTTTCCACGGCGTCAGCCGCCAGAGCGTGCCGCCCGGCGCGATCGCGACATTCGAACGGGTCTATCCGTTCGGCTGGCTCGGCATTTTGTCCGACACGCCGCCGGTTGCGGACGAGCTGATCTATGTGCGGCATCGCAGCGGCTTTGCGCTGTGCTCGATGCGCTCGCCGACGCGCAGCCGCTATTACATTCAATGCAGCCTCGACGACCATGTCGACGCCTGGCCGGACGAGCGGTTCTGGGAGGCGCTGAAGCCGCGGCTCGACGACGAGGGCCGCGCTAATCTCGTCACCGGCCCATCGATCGAAAAAAGCATCGCGCCATTGCGCAGCTTTGTCGCCGAACCGATGCGCTTTGGCCGGCTGTTTCTCGCCGGCGACGCCGCGCATATCGTGCCGCCGACGGGCGCCAAAGGCCTCAATCTGGCGGCAAGCGACGTGCAATATCTGTCACGCGCGCTGGTCGAGCACTACAAGGACAAGTCCGACGCCGGTCTCGATCATTATTCCAGCCGTGCGCTGGCGCGGGTGTGGAAGGCCGAGCGGTTCTCGTGGTGGATGACAACGACGCTGCACCGGATTTCCGACAATCCATTCGATCACAAGCTCCAGCTCGCGGAGCTTGATTATCTGTTCCGGTCGAAGGCGGCGGCGACCGCCTTCGCGGAGAACTATGTGGGGTTACCTTACTAGAGTATGATCCGGAAAAAGCCTGCCCTCGGACTTGATCCGATGGGTGGAAACCGGTTTTCCGAAAAGATCATGCTCCATCAAAGGAGCTAAGCGATGCTGCAATTGCACCCAAGCTGCGAATGTTGCGACAAGAATCTGCCGCCCGCGGCGACCGATGCCATGATCTGCACCTTCGAATGTACGTTCTGCCGCGACTGCGTGGAGAATAGACTCGGCGGCGTCTGCCCCAATTGCGGCGGCGATTTTTCGCCGCGTCCGATCCGGCCCACCGGCAAGCTCGCCACCAATCCGCCGTCGACCCGGCGCGTTTACAATCCGCAAGGCTGCGGCCGCGCCTAGAGCGGCTGGCTCTATTTCGCCGCGAGCCGCCGCGTGCCGAGCAGGCCGCGGGGGAAAAACAGCACGACCAAGATGAAAACCACGCCGATGAACGACATCCAGTTCACCGTCATCGACGAAATGTAGTCCTGCAGCACCACAAACACCGCAGCACCAAGGAGCGGCCCCCAGAACGTGCGCATGCCGCCGATCACCGTCATCACCACAAAATATCCCGACAGCGAATAGTGCAGCGCCAGCGGATCGGCGAAATTGTTGAGCAGCGCATAGAGCGTCCCGGCGAGCGCCGTGAAAAAGCAGGATATCGAAAACGACAGCCAGATGTGCTGTTCGACCGGAATGCCGAGGAAGCGGGCGCGGCGCTCATTCTCCCGGATCGCCAGCAACGTGCGGCCGAAAGGCGAACGCAACAAAAAGCCCATCAAACCCACGGCCGCGGCGAAGATCGCGAGCAGGAAAAAATAGAACGCGGTTTCGTTGCTCTCGATATTAAGACGCAGCGGCCCCAATCCGATCGCCTCGCGATGGAAGTCGCGCAGCCCATCAAAGCCGCCGGTAAAGCTGTTCCAGCTATAGGCGAGGTAATACCAGAGCTGGCCGAAAGCGATGGTGCACATGGCGAAATAAACGCCGCGCCGGCGCACGATCAATAGCCCGAACAATGTACCGGCGAGCCCGCCGAGCAGCGTGCCGGTGAGCATCGCCAGCGGCGTCGAGTGCACGAGATAGCGTAGCGTCAGGCCGGCGCCATAAGCGCCAAGTCCGAAATAGGCGGCATGGCCGAAGCTCAATACCCCGGTAAAGCCGAGCAGCATATTGAGCCCCATCGCGGCGAGGCCGAACACCAGCACCCGCCCGGCAAGCGCGGTGTAACCGCCGAGCAGCGGCAGCCACAGCGGCGCGGTGAGGAGCGCGACCCATATGGCGGCGAGCATGATGACGCGCCGGCCGGCCGGAAGTCCTACGTTTTCCGATTCCTTCTCGGTTCCCTTGGCGGCGACGACAGCGGTGCTCATGACATCATGCCCTCTTCGCCGACCAGACCGCGCGGCCGCAACAAAAGCACCGCCATCAGGATCGCATAGATCACGGCCTCGCTCGCGGAGGGGTAGACGACGGTCGTCAGCGCCGCCGCCATGCCGATCAGCAACCCGCCGAACAAAGTGCCGATCAAGCTGCCGACACCGCCGACAATGATGGCGATGAAGCTCGGCATCAGGAGTTCGTCCCCCATATTGGGATTGAGTCCGATCTGTCCGGCCGCGAGCACGCCGCTCAGGCCGGCAAGCATGCAGCCGACGGCAAAATTGAACGTCCGCAGATGCCGCACATTGATGCCAAGCGTCGCCACGGTTTCGAGATCGAACGTGCCGGCGCGGATGCGCAGGCCCACGCGGGTGTAACGCAAGAAAGCAAATAGCCCGGCCACGGTGACGATGACGATCGCCACCATGAAGACGCGGTACCAGGTGATGAAGAACAGCTCTTGGGTGATCGGCTGCGCCAAAATGTCGGGCAGGCCGAGCGGCAGACCGTTCGGCCCCCAGATGAAGCGCGCCGCGTCCTGCAGCACGAAGGCCAGCCCGAACGTGAGCAAGAGGCTATAGACCGGGTCGCGGTTATAGATGCGGCGAACCATCAGCCGCTCGACCACAAGCCCGATCAAGCCCGTGAGCAGGGGAGACACCAGCAACGCGCCCCAATAGCCGAGCACCGGCGACAGCGTGAATGCCAGATAGCCGCCGAGCGCCAAAAAATTGCCGTGCGCGAAGTTGATGACGTTGCTGAGATTGAGAATGAGCGACAGACCAAGCGCCATCAGCACGTAGAAGGCGCCGATGATCAGTCCGTTGGTCACGTTGAACAGTATGACTTGCGCCATCCGCCGCCCTTCCCTGCAAGGTTGCGCGGCGGATCAGGTCGGCTGCGACATCTTGCAGCCGGTATCGGCCACCGAGCCGGCGGCGTCGGCGCCGGCCACGAGCTGCGCGACCGTGAACACGTCGCTGGTGTCGCCCTTTGGCGGATGCGCTTCGCCGACGAAGATATTGGGCATCAGCTCGTGATCGCCGCCCCGATAGGTCACCTTGCCGGGCTGTAGTGCGACGTCCGGCGGCAATTCGAAATCTTCCAGCGCCGCCGCAAGTTTCGGGCCCTCGAGCGATTTCGCCTTGGCGGCGCCGAGGCGTACCGTATGCATCGACACATAGCCGAACCAATCGCGCGCTGAGGGCGTCTTGTTGGTCGCGGCGCGGTAATCGGCGACGAATTTCACCACTTCCGGCACGTTGGGCTGATTCCACCACCATTCCATGGTCCACCAGCCGGTTTGCGCGTCGGGCGGACAGCCTTTGATGCTTTCGAGTTCGAACAGCGCGCCGCCGAGCGCCATTTCTTTCTGCATGCCGAACTGGGTGAATTGCTTCATGCAATTGATCTGCGTCAGCCCGCCCATATTGTTGAGCACGACGTTCGGCTTGTAGGCCTTGGCCTTGATCAAGGTCGCGGAGAAATCGGTATTGTTGATCGGCAGCATGTCGCCATCATAGGTACCGCCAAGTTTGGTCAGGGCTTTGATGAAGGCGTCCTGCAGCGTGTGGCCGTAGGCATAATCCGGCGTGATGAAGAACCATTTTTTGCCGAACCGCTTGACCAGTTCGGGCGTGACGGCGCTGGCATCCATTGTGGTGGTATTGCAGACGCGGAAGACGTTCCATTTGCAATTGGTGCCGGTGATCGGGTCGGTATGGCCGCCGGGCACGATGTGAAACACCTTCTTCTCGTTGGTCACTTGCGACATCGCATAGGCGATGCCGGAATTCACATCGCCGAGGATCACATCGACCTGGTCGCGATCGATCAGCTTGCGGGTTTTCTGCACGCCGGTGCCGACGTCGTTGCCGGAGTCCTCGACAAGGAGCTGGACCTGCCGGCCGAGAATTCCGCCGTTCTTGTTGATCTCGGCCTCGGCATATTTGGCGCCGTCGACCTCGCTTTGCGCCAAAGCCGACAGCACGCCGGTTAATGGATTGACCAAGCCGATCTTGACCGGCTCTTCGCCGCGAGCGGTGATGATGAAGGGCGCGCCAATCACTTGGCTGGCGCTAAGCGCGAGACCCGCCTGCACGAAGGTGCGACGGGGTAGCGAAGTTACAAGCTTCGACATTTCGATCCTCCCAGATCTTTTCCGCCCATGTCTCGTTCCGCCGATGTCTCGTTCGACCTATGTCGGCGTTTTATTTTGCTTTTGCTTTATCGAACTTCCCCTGCAAATTTTTGCGGCATTTCGAGCAGCATTTCACGCCGCATCCGCGCCGCGGCAAGCTACACCGTGACATCTGATACGCATTCCAAGCGGCATACGACCGATGCCGTATTCACTTATTGCGGTATGCACTTTGCGCCGCGCCATCGACGCGGCATTCACGCCCTGCTCGGGCGTCATCGGCACGGCCGCGGGCCAAACCCGGAAGCCACACGGCCTAACCGAAGCGCGATTATCTTCTACTGCGGTTTTGCAACGGTCAAGGACAAGCCATCCGGCAATTTTCGATTCTGAAGATGCTCCGCGATGAGCGGCCGGCCGTACTCACTTTCCTAAGCCTGCTTTCCGCGCTTTCGCTTGTGCAGCAAGAAAGCGCGACAGCCGCCGCCGCACCGCGTCGGCCTGTTCCGGCGTCCATTTGCGCATCCCCTCGCCGGTCTTCATGCCGAGCTTGCCGGCCTTGATCTTCTCGCGCAGGAACGGATGCGGGCCGGGCGTTGCGTCGAGATGCTTGTACAGCACCTCGGCGATGTCGAGGGTAAGATCGACGCCGACCAGATCCGACTGCTCCATCGGCCCGAGCACCGCGGTGCGGGCGCCAAAACCTTCGCGCACCACGGTGTCGATCGTCTCGGCGTCGCAAACGCCTGAGGCGACGAGCGCGATCGCCTCGCGCTTCATCGCGTGCTGCAGGCGATTGCCGACGAAGCCCGGCACGTCGCGGCGCACATGGACCGGCACCTTTCCGGCGTCGCGCAACAGATCCATGGTCGCGCGCACGGTTTCGGCGCTGGTCTTTTCGTTTTGGATGACCTCGACCAGCGGGACGAGGTGCGGCGGATTCCAGAAATGCGTGCCAAGCACGCGCTCGCGGTGTCGCAGATGCCGCCCGATCTCCGTCGAGGGGATCGCCGAACTGTTGCTGGCAAGGATCGTCTCCGGCGCGACATACTTTTCAATTTCGGCGAAGATTTGCTGCTTGAGCGGTAGCTTTTCCGGCGCCGCTTCGAAAACGAAGGTGGCGTCTCGCATCGCGGGAACAAGCGCATCGTGCGCGCAGATGCGGCGGATCAAGGCCGGATCGTCATCGAGCAGTTCGACGATGGCCTGCAAACGCTGCGGCAGCGTATCGCGCAGCTCCGCCGCCGGTTCGAAAACCGCGACCTCGTGTCCGACGGCGGCGAGCAAATAAGCAATGCCGTGGCCCATCAGGCCGCCGCCAATAATGCCGATTTTTTGTTGTGTTTGCGCGTCCATGTCGACCTCGCCAACGCCGCGGAGGGCTTCGCGGCCACTATCCCCGGTTTTTCCGCCGTAACCAATGTCCCGCCCGCGTGTTGCAGCCGGCGGACCCCGCCGTTATGAATACGCGCCGTTTCGCGCCGGCGGACGTTTTGGCGGCCGGCGCGGCTTATTTGAATGGCTGCGAATAGCTCGAATGGCTCGTCTCGTCATGAAATTCGGCGGAACGTCGGTCGCCGATATCGACCGCATCCGCAACGTCGCGCAGCACGTCAAGCGCGAGGTCGACGCCGGCCATGAAGTGGCCGTCGTGGTCTCGGCCATGGCGGGCACGACCAACAGGCTCGTCGAATGGTGCCGCGAGGCAGCCGTCCTGCACGACGCGCGCGAATATGATGCGGTCTTTGCTTCCGGCGAGCAAGTGACCGCGGGCTTGCTTGCCATCGTACTCGAAGGCATCGGCATCAATGCGCGGTCGTGGCAGGGCTGGCAGCTGCCGGTCCTGACCGACAACGCCCACGGCTCGGCCCGCATCCTCGACGTCAACGGCGACGAACTGATTCGGCGCTTCAAGGAACGCAAGGAAGTGGCAGTCGTCTCGGGCTTCCAGGGCATGCACAAGGAGACCGGCCGCATCACCACGCTCGGCCGCGGCGGATCCGATACCACGGCTGTCGCGGTCGCCGCCGCAATCCACGCCGACCGTTGCGACATCTATACCGATGTCGACGGCGTCTACACCACCGACCCCCGCGTGGTGCCGCGCGCGCAGCGGCTCGACAAGGTCGCCTTCGAGGAAATGCTGGAACTCGCTTCCCTCGGCGCCAAGGTGCTGCAGGTACGTTCGGTCGAGCTCGGCATGGTGCACAATGTGCGTATTTTCGTGCGTTCGAGCTTCGACAGGCCGAAAGCGATCAATCCGCATGGCAACCCGCCCGGAACGCTGATTTGCGATGAGAGTGAGATCATGGAGCAACAAACGGTCACCGGCATCGCCTTCTCGCGCGACGAGGCGCAAATCTCCGTTCGCGAAGTCTTGGACAAACCCGGCGTTGCCGCGGCGATTTTTGGCCCGCTGGCGGAGGCCAATATCAACGTCGACATGATCGTCCAGAACGTGTCGGCCGACGGCAAGACCACGGACCTGACCTTCACCGTGCCGGCGTCCGACTACCAGCGGGCGCTCGATGTCATCGCCAAGGCCAAGCCAGCGATTGGCTACGCCCGGCTCGACAGCGCCACCGACGTGGCCAAGGTGTCGGTCATCGGCATCGGCATGCGCAGCCATGCCGGCGTCGCCGCGCAGGCGTTCAGCGCGCTCGCCAAGCGTGCCATAAACATCCGCGCCATCACGACATCCGAGATCAAATTCTCAATTCTGATTGACGCGGCCTTTACCGAACTGGCGGTCCGCACGCTGCATTCGCTCTACGGGCTCGATAAAACGGCGGCGTAACGGCTTTTAGGTTTTTTGCTGCGTCTCGCTGCAACGCACAAAAATCGCGCGCAGCATATCGGTCATAACTTCGTCTCTGGCTTGCGGTTTGCATACCGCATTCGATATAGGCTGAGGGACACTCGCCGTGGTCCGGGACCCAGGCGAACTCCTCTTTGATTGCGGCCGGCGCGGCAAGGGCTTCGCTCCGGTCATAGCCACGCCCGAGGGACCTCTCCATGCGAGGCGCGCTCGGCGGTCCGCGCGTGCTGTTGCGCCGGCTTCGCGAAGTGATGGCGGAGCCGGTCAGCGCGCAGGAACGCCTGGACAAGATTGTGGTGCTGATCGCCGCCAACATGGTTGCGGAGGTCTGCTCCGTCTATGTGCTGCGCGTCGACGCCACGCTCGAGCTCTATGCCACCGAAGGCCTCAACCGCGACGCCGTGCATCACACGGTGATGAAGTCCGACGAGGGCCTGGTCGGCCTGGTGTCAAGCCAGGCGAGCCCGATCAATCTGTCCAACGCCCAGGCGCATCCGGCCTTCTCGTACCGGCCGGAAACCGGCGAAGAGATCTACCATTCCTTCCTCGGCGTGCCGATCCTGCGCGCCGGCAATACGCTCGGCGTGCTCGTGGTGCAGAACCGCGCCCGGCGCAACTATTCGGAAGAAGAAGTCGAAGCGCTGCAGACCACCGCCATGGTGATGGCGGAAATGATCGCGTCCGGCGAGCTGTCGGCGCTGGCACCGCCCGGCGCCGAGCCGGCGGCGCGGCGCTCGGTGCATGTCAAAGGCTCAGGCCTGAGCGAAGGCATCGCGCTCGGCCATGTCGTGCTGCATGAGCCGCGCGTCGTCGTCACCAATTTCATCGCCGACGACGTGCCGAAGGAAATGGAGCATCTGAAAGCCGCCGTCGAGGCGCTGCGCTCCAATCTCGACGAACTGCTCGAACATGGCGACGTGGTCGAAGGCGGCGAACATCGCGAGGTGCTCGAAGCCTACCGCATGTTCGCCCATGACCGCGGCTGGGTTCATAAGCTCGAAGAAGCGGTCATGACCGGGCTCACTGCCGAGGCCGCGGTCGAGCGCGTGCAGTCCGACACCCGTGCGCGCATGTTGCGGCAGACCGATCCCTATTTGCGCGAGCGCTTGCACGATCTCGACGACCTCGCCAACCGGCTAATGCGACAACTCACCGGCCGCGACCACGCGCCGTCGCGCGAGAGCCTGCCGGAAAACGCGATCCTCGTGGCGCGCTCGATGGGCCCGGCGGCGCTGCTCGACTACGACCGCAAGCGTCTGCGCGGCCTGATACTCGAAGAAGGTGGCCCGCATTCCCACGTCGCCATTGTGGCGCGCGCACTCGGCATTCCGGCCATCGGCGAAATCGACAACGCCGCCGGCATCGTCGATCCGGGCGACGCCGTCATTGTCGACGGTTCGACCGGCGATCTGCATATCCGCCCGCTGCCCGACATGGAGGCGGCTTATGTCGAGCGCGTGCGGCTGCGCGCGCGGCGCCAGCTGCAATATTCGGCGCTGCGCGACAAGCCTTGCGTCACCAAGGACGGCGAGGAAATAAAGCTCTTGATCAATGCAGGACTGAGCGTCGACCTGCCGCATATCGAAGACACGGGAGCCGGCGGCATCGGCCTGTTCCGCACCGAATTGCAATTCATGGTCGCGGCGAATTTCCCGCGCACCAGCGAGCAATATACGCTCTACCGCACCGTGCTCGACGCCGCCGGCGACAAGCCCGTGACCTTCCGCACCCTCGATATCGGCGGCGATAAAGTGCTGCCCTATATGCGCAACGTCGAAGAGGAGAATCCGGCGCTCGGCTGGCGCGCCATCCGGCTCGGCCTCGACCGGCCCGGACTGTTGCGCACGCAAATTCGTGCGCTGTTACGCGCCGCCGGCAGCCGCGCGTTGAAGATCATGTTCCCGATGATCTCGACCGTCCAGGAATTCGATCAGGCCAAGGAACTGGTCGAACGCGAACTGACCCATCTGCGCCGCCACGGCCATAAGCTGCCCGACGAGGTCGAGGTCGGCAGCATGGTCGAAGTGCCGGCGCTGCTCTATCAGCTCGACGAATTGCTCGACCGCGTCGATTTCGTCTCCGTCGGCTCGAACGATCTGGTGCAATTCCTGTACGCCATCGATCGCGGCAATCCGCGGGTGTCGAACCGCTTCGATGCGCTGTCGTCGCCGGTGCTGCGCGCGCTCAAGGACATTGCCGACAAGGCCAAAGCCTACCAAAAGCCCGCGACCGTGTGCGGCGAGATGGCGTCGCACCCGATCGGCGCGCTCGCTTTGGTCGCCATCGGCTATCGCTCCTTGTCGCTCACGCCGTCCGCCATCGGGCCGGTCAAGGCGATGCTGCTCGATTTGGATTGCCGCAAGGCCGCCGCGTTTCTCTGCCCATTGATCGAGAAACCCAGCCGCGGCGCACCGATCCGCGAGCAGCTGGAAAAATTCGCCGCCGAGAGCGGCTTGCAGCTTTAGGACATTTAAAAGTAATCCGTGAAAGTCAGACGTCCGGCGAAAGCCGGGCATGACGAAGAGAGACAATGCTACCCGATCAGAAACTCAATGTGGTCCTCTCCCGGCATGCTTTGCTGGAGCGCGAACTCTCAAGCATCCTGCCGGCCGAGACCTATGTGAAACTGTCGCGCGAATTCGCCGAGCTGGCGCCGGTGGTCGAGGCGGTCAAATCCTATCGCGCTGCGCTTCGCGAGCTCGACGATCTGACGGACTTGATCGCCGATACCACGACCGACGCGGAAATGCGATCCATTGCCGAGGCCGAAAAGCCCAGCCTCGAAGCGCGGCGCGCGGCGCTCGAGCAGCAATTGCGACTCGTGCTTTTGCCCAAAGACGCGATGGACGAGCGCAACGTCATCCTCGAAATCCGCGCCGGCACCGGCGGCGACGAAGCCGCTTTGTTCGCCGGCAATCTGTTTCGCATGTACGAGCGTTATGCCGCCAATCAGGGTTGGAAGGTCGAAATCGCTTCCGCGAGCGACGGCGCGATGGGCGGCTATAAGGAAGTCGTCGCCGAGATCACCGGCCGCGGCGCGTTCGCCAAGCTGAAATTCGAATCCGGCGTGCACCGTGTGCAGCGCGTGCCGGACACCGAGGCCTCGGGGCGCATTCACACCTCGACCGCGACGGTCGCCGTGCTGCCGGAAGCGCAGGAAGTCGATGCCGAAATCGACGAGGACGACCTGAAGATCGATACGCTGCGTTCGAGCGGCGCCGGCGGCCAGCACGTCAACAAGACCGAATCGGCGGTGCGTATCACCCATATTCCGTCCGGCATCGTCGTCATGATGCAGGAGGACCGCTCGCAGCATCGTAACCGCTACAAGGCCATGGCCGTGCTGCGCACCCGCCTCTACGATCTCGAACGGCAAAAGCAGGACTCCGCGCGCGCCGCCGAGCGCCGCGGCCAGGTCGGTACCGGCGACCGTTCGGAACGCATCCGCACCTACAATTATCCGCAAGGCCGGGTGACCGACCACCGCATCAATCTCACGCTGTACAAGCTGCCGCAGATCCTGGAAGGCGAGGCCTTGGGCGAGATCATCGACGCGCTCGTCGCCCATAATCAGGCGGCGCAGCTCGCAGCGGAGGGCGTGTAATGCGAGGCCCACGGGCGTGACCGCGCGTACCATCGAGAGCGTACGGCGCGCTTGGGCGGAAGCGTTTCAGGCCGCAGGCCTCGATTCGCCGCAGCTCGACGCCCGTCTTCTTGTCGGCCATGCTCTCGGTCTTGATCGCGCCGCGCTCTTGGCGTCCGGCGCACGCCCGCTTCTTGCCGATGAAGCGAACGCGATCGCCACGCTGGCACATCGCCGGCTCGCGCACGAACCGGTCGCGCGCATCGTCGGCGCCAAGGAGTTTTGGAGTCTCGATCTCCGCATCGATGAAGCAACGCTGGTGCCGCGGCCGGAAACCGAAACGGTCGTCGAAGCAGCGCTTGCGGCGATCGATCGGCACGGATCGCGCACGCGCGTCTTGCGCATCGCCGATCTCGGCACCGGCTCGGGCGCCATTCTGCTTGCGCTCTTGAGTGAGCTAAACAACGCCTTCGGCGTCGGCAGCGATCTCAATCCCCGCGCGCTTTCAGTGGCGCGCGACAATGCCCGGCGCCTCGGTTTGCGCCGAGCTGCATTCGTCGCCTGTGACTTGGCGGCGGCGCTGGCCGGCCCGTTCGACCTCATTGTCTCCAATCCGCCCTATATCGCATCGAGCGATATCGCCACGCTTGCGCCGGAAGTGCGTCTGTTCGATCCGCGGCTGGCACTCGACGGCGGCGCGGATGGGCTCGATTTTTATCGGGCGATTGCGGCGGTCGCGCCGGCACGTCTTGCGCCCGGAGGCGCCATAGTCCTCGAGCTTGGCGCCGGTCAGGCGGAACCCGTCGCCACAATATTTGCCGCGGCCGGGCTTGCGCCGTCGGTGCCCCGCCCCGATCTTAGCGCCATGCCGCGTGCCCTGGTTGCAACCAAAATGGCCTGAATTATGGGTATTAAGCCCAGGCAAAAAAGCACTGCTGGTTCGGCAAAAAACACTTGGAATGTAGGCCGGAACCTACTACCTTGCGCTCCACGGAATCGGGCCCAAATGAGGGTGCCGCGTTGCCCTGAAGGCCCGGAGCAAACTCCAAAGAACTTGGCTCAAAAGAGCGTTTGGCTCAAAAGAGCTTGGCTCCCGAGAGTTGGCTCCCAGAGGTTGGCAGCGCAGGCCGGATATATAAGCGAAAGCTGACACGCAAGCGAAAGCTGACAAGCAAACGCTGATAGCAAGCGAAAGCTGGATATCGAAAGCCGCA
>DASQRX010000158.1:0-41688 GCA_035642635.1 Xanthobacteraceae bacterium | reverse complement strand
TGCGGCGCGCGGCACGAGTCTCGTGGTGTCGGCGCTGGGCAAGGTGTCGGGGGCCGCGGCGCAGACGCGAAGCGCCGCCGAGACCGTGCTGAGCGCGTCGAATTCGGTCGATACCTCGGTCGGCAGTTTGCGCGCCGAAATCGAGGGTTTCCTCAATAAAGTGGCGGTCTAGGCCGCCTGCTCGCCGCAGCCCCGTCAGCCGGCACGCCGATGTTTAGGCGTGTGCGGCGCACTTTGATCTAACGCAATGCCGATGGGCAGCGCCTATGGCCTGCTGTTATCAAGGCTAATTGTCGGCCCCTCATGTCATCCTGTGGAGAGGGCAATGATCGAAATCATCGAAATCCTGCAGCAGGAGCATCGTAACATCGAAAAGCTGCTCGATGTGATCGAGCAAGAGCTGAGCGTATTCGATCGCGGCGAACATCCCGACTACGAGGTCCTCGGCGCCGTCATCGACTACTTCAAGAATTATCCGGACACCTGTCACCATCCGAAGGAAGACGTGATCTACGAAAAATTCAAATCACGCGATCCCACGAGAGCGGCTGCGATGGCCGATCTGCAGGCCGAGCATCGTGAGGGTGCGGCAAGGCTGCGGCGGGTGGCGCACGCTATTGAGAATGTTCTCAACGATCAGGATCTGCTGCGGGAAACGGTCGACCGGATCATCCGCGATTTCGTCGACGGCGAGCGAAAGCACATCGCGCTGGAAGAGCTGGAGGTATTTCCGGCGATCGTCGCGGTGCTGCAGCCCGCGGATTGGGCCGATATCGCGCTCACGCTCGCCGATCGCTACGGCGCGCCGTCGCGGCCGGACTTCGAAGAGCAGTTCAGCACGCTTCGTCGCAGTATTCTGGACCTGGAAAAGGCCGCGGCCGCCGATCGGCGGGCGTGAGCGGCTGACGGACCGGATTGAACCAGCGGCCTTTCCCTCGGCCGCCGGAATAATCGTCGCATTTTCCATCTAAAACCCCGCTCTATCGCGGCGATTCATTAACGGTCGGCCACGCTGCATCATTGCTTTTGAGGCCCGGAGGATTAGCGAAGCGCCAACGCGATAATTGAAGAGCGCTGGTCGTGCGGTCTCAATTTGTCCGTGGTGTCCTAGTCTGGCACTTTTGAGACGTGCAGAGGTCTGTCGGCAACGTCCGGAAGGCCCGGAAGAACGGACTAGGAGCTAACAAATGAAATGGTGCTGCCGCACAGGATTGAACTGTGGACCTCTCCCTTACCAAGGGAGTGCTCTACCACTGAGCTACGGCAGCGGGCCCGTGACGGGCGTCGCCGGTTTTGAGACCGGTCTCGTAAGCGAACACTACACATGCGTGAAAACGCGGCGATCCTTGCCACAGGGCGGGGGCTAAGCGCAAGCGTGGTTACCTCCTCAGGGCGACATGCCTGGCTTTATGCTGAGCATCTCGATTCCCATGGCACGGTTTTGCCTTTCGGGTCGGGATGGCCGGAACAAGTCCGGCCATGACGGTGCTAGTAGTTGCAGTGGTGTTCCCTCCATGGTTTGAATTTCCACCATGGCCAAACCCGGCAAAACCGAAAAATGGGCGGCGCGCGGCGAGCGGCTGGCGGCCAAGCTCCGCGAAAACCTCAGGCGCCGCAAGGAGCAAGCTCGCGCCCGCCAGCGCCTGCCGGGAGAGGAAGGCGACCAGGTTTCGCCACCGCAAACGGCCGAAGGGGCCGGTTCACCGGAGTTCCGCCGCAATCCGGTACGCGAGTAGGGACTGGATGCCAGCCTTGAGTTGATGGCAAAGTTGATGTGATGGCCGGGTTCTGGTCCAATTGGAATTTGGCCGATAGGACTTTGGACGGCGCGTGGGTTGGCCCGGACTGGGCCGGGGGGGGGCAACATGCTGGATCGAATTCGCATCGTCGGTGGCCGGCCGCTCAACGGCTCGATTCCGATTTCGGGCGCGAAGAACGCAACGCTGCCGCTGATGATCGCCGGCCTCCTCACCGACGCGACGCTGATCCTCGACAATGTGCCACGCCTTGACGACGTCGCCTCGCTGCAGCGCATCCTCGGCAATCACGGCGTCGACATCATGGTCGGCGGCAAGCGGCCCGGCGAGACGGCCGATAGCGGCCAGACGCTGCATATTTCGGCGGCCAATATCGTCGACACCACCGCGCCCTACGAGCTGGTCTCGAAAATGCGGGCGAGCTTCTGGGTGCTGGCGCCGTTGGTCGCGCGCATGGGCGAGGCGCGGGTGTCGATGCCCGGCGGTTGCGCCATCGGCACGCGGCCCGTCGATCTCCTCATCATGGCGATCGAACGGCTCGGCGCCAAAGTCGATATCGACGGCGGTTATGTGGTGGCGCGCGCGCCCAAGGGATTAAAGGGCGGCGAAATCGCCTTTCCGAAAGTCACCGTCGGCGGCACCCATACCGCGATCATGGCAGCGGCGCTCGCCGACGGTACGACCTTGATCGAGAACGCGGCGCAGGAGCCGGAAATCACCGACCTCGCCGATTGCCTCAACAAAATGGGCGCCCGCATCGCCGGCGCCGGCACGTCGCGCATCGTCGTCGATGGCGTCGCCAAGCTGCACGGCGCGCGCCACGCCGTGCTGCCCGACCGGATCGAGGCCGGCACTTATGCGATGGCGGTCGCCATGGCCGGCGGCGATATTCTGTTGCAGAACGCGCGGCCGGAATTGCTGCAGGCGGCGCTCGATGTTCTCACCCAAGCCGGCGCCACGGTGACGGCGACCAATGAAGGCATCCGCGTCGCGCGCAACGGCGCGGGCATCGCGCCGGTCGATGTGACCACGGCGCCGTTCCCGCAATTTCCGACCGATCTGCAGGCCCAACTGATGGCGCTGATGACGCGTGCGCGCGGCACCTCGCAGATCACCGAGACCATTTTCGAGAACCGTTTCATGCACGTGCAGGAATTGGCCCGGCTCGGCGCCCGCATCCAGCTCGACGGCGAGCGCGCCACCATCGAAGGCGTGCCGCAGCTCAAAGGCGCGCCGGTGATGGCGACCGATTTGCGCGCTTCGGTGTCCCTCGTCATCGCGGGGCTTGCCGCCGAGGGCGAGACCATCGTCAACCGCGTCTATCACCTCGATCGCGGCTTCGAGCGGCTCGAGGAGAAGCTCGGCCGCTGCGGCGCTGCGATCGAGCGGTTGTCGGGGTAGTAGCTATCCGCGCGTCCCGCACAAGCGCGGCCCCAGTTACTTTCATGCGACTTATGCTAAGCCTGGATTCCCGCTGCGGCGGGAATGAGCGGAACGAATAACCCCATCCCAGTATCCATGCGTATCGCGCTTTACAAGACAGCTTCGTTATGTATGACCGCGTTCGCGGCGTTCTCGATTTTTCTCGGCGCTCAAGCGCACGCTCAGGATTATCCCACCCGCCCGGTGCGGCTGATCGTTGCCTTCACGCCGGGCGGCACGACCGACATCACCGCGCGGCTGATCGCCGACAAGATGCATGACACGCTCGGCCAGCCGGTCGCGGTGGAGAACAAGCCGGGCGCCAATGGCGCGATCGCCGCGCAATATGTGGCGCAGTCCGATCCCGACGGTTACACGCTGTTCTTCACCACTGTCGGCGCGGTCGCCATCAATCCCGCCTTCCATGCCGATCTGTCCTACGACCCGCTCAAGGACTTTGTGCCGGTCGGCGAGGCCGCGATCAATTCGCCGGTGCTCGTCGTCTCCGCCGACATGAAAGTGAATTCGGCGCGCGAGCTTGCCGAACTCGCCGCCAAAAAACCCGGCGCCGTCACCGTTGGCATCACCGGGCGCGGCGCGATGTCGGATCTCAGCCTGCAATTGTTTGAAGTCGTGGCCGGCGTCCAGCTGCAACCGGTGCCGTATCGCGGCGCCGCGCAAGCGATCACCGATATTCTCGCCGGCCATCTCGACGGTCTCGTCGGCGACGTGCCGACGGTGATGGGGCAGGTCCGCGCCGGCACGCTCAAGGCGCTGGCGACGGCGTCCAAGGAGCGCTCGGATATTCTTCCCGACGTGCCGACCTTCGTCGAACAGGGCTTCGCCGGCGTGATCGGCGACAATTGGGACGGCGTGCTGGCGCCGGCCAGCACGCCTCAGGCCGTGATCGCGAAGTTCAACGCGGCGCTGGTCGCGGCGCTGAACGATCCGGGCCTGCGGGCGCGCCTGCACGAATCCGGAACCACGCCGGCGCCAAGTTCGCCCGACGAATTCGGCAATTATCTCCGCGAGGAAATCTCGCGCTGGGGTACGGTGATCAAGGAAAAGGGCCTCAAAGGCGAGTGAGACCGGCCGAATGAAATGCGGCCGCGAAATCCTAAATGTGCTCTGAAACTATTACCCTTGTTTCTTAGTCTTGCTACAATTGCCAGCGAAAATTCGAGGCGGCCAGTAATCCAGTGACAGAGCACAACGCCATGCTGAACTTAGTCGTGCGAAACCTCGTTTTGCGAAGCCTCGTCTTGCGAAACCTAGTTCTGGCGACGCTGACGCTCCTTCCCTTCACCGGCATTGCTCATGCCCAAGACAATGCCAACACGATGTTGGAAAAGAAGGATTCCGCGGACAGGGCGGCCGCCAAGGAATATATGAACAGGTTGGAGACCGACGAGAAATACAAGGCGACACTACAAAACTTGCAAGCGCCGCCGACGTCCAACGACCCGTGGGGCGGCGTGCGGCCGACGCCGAGTCCCGCCAAACCCGCAGCGTCGTCGAGTAAGACGGCTACCAAAAAAACCCAGTGACGGCGGCAAGCTTGAACGACACGCCGCCGACGCCGCGCCGTTATGCGGCGAGCTCTTTCATGATGCGATAAAGCCGCGCCTGGCCTTCGAAACCGATGCCCGGCCGGTCGGACAGCGCCAGGTAGCCATCCTCCAGTTTGGCATCATCGGCGAAGCCGCCGAAATCGCCGAACACACCCGGATAGGATTCCGCGCCGCCCAGCCCAAAGCCCGCGGCAATCGCAAGGGACATCTGGTTGCCGCCGTGCGGAAACAAAAGCGAGCGCGGCCATTGGTGGCGCGCCAGCATGTCGAGCGTACGCGCATATTGCACGACGCCGTAAGCCTGCGGCGGATCGATCTGGATGACGTCGTGGCGTTGCGGCTTGAGCCCGCCGAAACGCACCAGGTTCTCGACGTCCTGGGTCGAGAACAAATTCTCGCCGGTCGAGAGGGGGGCATCGTAATTGTTGGTGATTTCGGACAACAGCGCGAAGTCGAGCGGATCGCACGGTTCCTCGAACCAGCGCAGCCCGAACGGTTTCAGCCCGCGCGCATAGCTGAGCGCGTCATCGCGCAAGAATTTCGAATTGGCGTCGACCGCGAGCTTGCCGCCCTTGGGCAAGATCGATGTGACGGCTTCGACGCGCGTGAGATCGGCGGGAAGCGGCATGCCGCCGACTTTCATTTTCACCATCGTATAACCGGTATCGAGATGGCCCTTCATCTCGTCCTGCAAGTCCTTGGTGGTCTTGCCCGGCGCGTACCAGCCGCCACCGACATAACAAAACACCTTCGCGGCGATCTTGCCGGAGTTGTAGCGTTCGGCGAGCAGGCGATGCAGCGGCTTTTCCGCGATCTTGGCGACCGCGTCCCACACCGCGACTTCGATGGTGCCGATGCCGACCGAGCGCTCGCTATGGCCGCCGGACTTCTCGTTCTGCAGCATCACAGCAAGGATCTTTTCCGGCGCGAAATTATCGCCCGCTTCGTCGAGCAGCGCTTGCGGCTCGGCTTTGAGGATGCGCGGAATGAAGCGCGCCCGCATTTGCGCGCCGCAGGCATAACGTCCGGTCGAATTAAAGGCGAAGCCCACAACCGGCGAGCCGTCACGCTTGACGTCGGTGACGACGGCCACCACCGACGTCGTCATTTCGGAAAAATCGATGCTCGAATTGGCCAGCGTCGAATTGAGCCGAACCGAGGTTTCGCGAATATCGACAATGCGCATGATTAATCCATGTGGATGCCCGCCGCCTTCACCACCGCATCCCATTTCGCCGTTTCAACTCTGATGCGTTCGGTGAATTCAGCCGGCGTATTGGCGACCGGAATGAACCCGAGCGTGTCGAGCTTCTTCCTGATCTCCGGATCGGCAACCATCTTGACGATGCCGTCGTGCCATTTGTCGACAATGGCTTGCGGCGCGCCAGCCGGCATAACGATGCCGGTCAAGGTGTCGCTTTCCAGGCCCGGCACGCCTTCTTCGCTATTGGTCGGCAAATCCGGCAGCGGCGTCACGCGTTCCCTGGCCAGGATGGCAATGCCGCGCACGCTGCCGTCCTTGATGTTGCCAATCGCCGGCGGCAGCGCGGTGAACGCGATTGGGGTGTGATTGCCCATTGTGGAATTGACCGCGAGCGGTGCGCCATTGAACGGCACCATGACGAGATCGAGATTGAATTTCTGCTTGAACATTTCGCCGGCGAGGTGCGGGGTCGAGCCCGTGGCCGGCTGGGCGAAGCTGAATTTGCCGGGATTGGCCCGGATGAGATCGATCAGTTCCTTGAGATTTTTCGCCGCTACCGAAGGATGGACCATCACCACATTGGGCGAGGCCGCGACCAGCGAGATCGGCGCGAAATCCTTGAGCGGATCGTAGCCGATCGTGGTGTACATGCTCGGATTGATGATGAAGCCGGTCGAGACGGCGAGGACGGTATAGCCGTCGGCGTCGGCGTGTTTTGCGGCCTCGACGCCGAGATTACCGCCGGCGCCGGGCAAGTCCTCGACATAGATTTGCTGGCCCCAGACGGCCGACAGCCGCTCCGCCACCATGCGCCCGATGACGTCGGTCGGGCCGCCGGCGGCGAACGGCACGATCATCCGTACCTTGTGGTTCGGATAGGCATCCGCGGACCGGCCCGGCGATGTGATAGCCAAGCCCGCGCACAGGATGACAAGGTGCGCGAACGCGGTTCCCGGTCTCATTGCATCCTCCCTAATTTCACGGCGATCTGGCTGCGGCGTCATTCACTTCACGAAAACCGATGTGCGCATTGGCAAGCGTTGAACGGGACCGTGGCTTCGCGAAAACAGCCGGGCCATCGCCTCACTGATGTGGCACTGGACTTACTTCACTGCACCTGCGGAATCTTGGCGTCGACGATGACCTTGTGCCATTTGTCGATTTCTTTCTTGATATAGGCCAAAAATTCGGCCTGCGTATTGGCGACGACATCGAAGCCGAGATTGGCGCATTTCTGTTTCACGTCGGGAAGCTGCATCAGCTTGACGATCTCGTTATGGAGCAGATCGACAATCCCTGGCGGGGTCCCCGCCGGCACGAACACGCCCTGCATGGTTTCGGATTCCTGGTCGGGAACTCCAGCTTCCGCCATGGTCGGGACGTCGGGCAGCGCTCCGGAACGCTTCGCCGCGGTGACCGCGAGGCCGCGCAAATTGCCGCCCGTGATTTGCGGCGCGGCCGGCGGGATGGCGCTGAAAGCGATCGGCGTGTGATTGCCGACGGTGGATTGCACCGCCGGCTCGCCGCCGCCATAGGGCACGCTCGGCGAGTCGAGCCTGTAGGTCAGCTTGAACAATTCCGACGCCAGCTGCGGCGTGGTGCCGAGGCCCGCATTGGCGATGCTGTATTTGCCGGGATTAGCCTGGATCAGCGCGATCAGTTCTTTGACGGTCTTGACCGGAACGGAAGGATGCACCGTCACGATATTCGGCGACGCGGCGGCAAGCGTAATCGGGATGAAATCCTTGTACGGATCGTATGGGTTGTTGGCGTAGAGGCTTGGATTGACGACGTAGCTCGAACTCGCCACTAGGATCGTATAGCCGTCGGGCGTCGACCGCGCGGCAAGCGACATGCCGAGATTGCCGCCGGCGCCGACATGGTTCTCGACGAAGAAATTCTGATTCAAGGCTTCCGACAGCTTTTGCGACAGGATCCGCGCCACGACGTCGGTCGGTCCTCCGGCCGCGAAGGGGGCGATGATTTTCACCGGATGATCGGGGTAAGCCGCCGCGGCCTGCTGCGGAGCGCTCAGCGCCCCCGCCGCAAAAAAGGCCGCGCCCAAGGCGGCCGCACGGCACCATCCACTCAATACCCTCATTGCATCCTCCCCGATATTTATGCCGATGCTATCATGTCGGGCCGCTCCGAGGAGCGTGCGCGACAAAATGTTTCGATCAAGACGACAGTCGAGGGAAGGACAGCCGATGGCGGGTAAAGAAGGAGAGCCGATGGCGGGTAAAGAAGGACAGCCGATGGCGGGTAAAAAAGTGACGCGGGCCGATCTCAGCAAGGCCGCGGAGAAGTACAAGAATTGGGGCAAATGGGGACCGGACGACGAGATTGGCACGCTCAATTATACCAGCCCAGAGGATATCGTCGCGGCAGCAGGGCTCGTCAAAAAGGGCAAGGTCATCTCGCTGGCGCTCAATTTCGACAATCACGGCCCGCAGGGCGGCAAAACCAATTATCCGGTGCTCGGCCGCATCAATCCACTGCACACCATGCTGCGCACCGGCACCGACGCCTATTCGGGCGTGCTCGACAAGCGCGGCATCCGCGCCGCCGACGACATGGTGGTGATGCCGCTGCAATGCGGTACGCAATGGGACGGGCTCGGCCATGTCTTCTACGAGGACAATATGTGGAACGGCTACGATTGCCGCGAAGTATCGTCGTTCGGGGCAGCGAAATGCGGCATCGAGAAAACCAAGAACAAGATGGTCGGCCGCGGCGTGTTCCTCGATGTCGCGCGCGCGCTCGGCAAGGACTGTCTCGAGGACGGCTACGGCATCACCTGCGACGATCTCGACCTCGCCGCCAAGAAACAGAAGGTCTCGTTCAAGCGCGGCGATTACATCATCGTCCGCACCGGCCAGATGGAGCGCTGCCTCAAGGCCGGCAATTGGGACGGCTATCCGGGCGGCGACGCGCCGGGCTTTGCCTTCGAGACGCTGGAATTCGTCAAGCGTACCGAACTCGCGGCGCTCGCCAGCGACACCTGGGGCTGCGAGGTGCGGCCGAACAATACCGAAGGCGGCATCAACCAGCCCTGGCACTGGATCACCATCCCGATCATGGGCATGACCATGGGCGAGATTTTTTATCTCAAGGACCTCGCCGAGGATTGCGTCAACGACGGCGTTTACGAATTCATGTTCGTCGCGCCGGCGATCCCGATCACCGGCGGGGTCGGTTCGCCGACCAATCCGCTGGCGATCAAATAACCGTCATTCCCGGGCGCTAATGAAGTTGCGTTCCGGAATCCACCTTCTCCTTGCTCCGCTCAGCGCAGGCAACTTGAAAGAACTGAACCCGGATGCCGCCCTCTTTTTTCCTGCACCGGCCCAATATCGAAAATTTCGTTCTGGTCTATACGATGGGCAAGGTCGCCTCCGTGCCCTTGATGCGTTCGCTCGAGGCTGTCGATGTCTATTGCCGCCATCTTCACTGGGTGACGCCCGACACCCAGGCCTTTTTCGAACGCCTCGAAGAGGTCTCCCCGACCCGCCTTACGCAGTGGAGTTTTTACGTCCAGAACCGCCTCAACATGAGGCAAGGCCGTAGCGCTTTGCAGGACGCCGAATACGCCTCGCTCATCAAGGTGATTACCGCCATTCGCGCGCCGATCGAGCAAATCCTGTCGCACTATTTTCAGGCCTTCCCCATCTTCGAACGTGCGCTGAAGATGAGGAAACTCGAATCCAACGCCGCGAATATCCGCGACGGTATCGCTGACGGCATCGAACTCTACATGACCAATCCGGCCCGGACGATCGCGGATCTGACACGCGATCTCACCGAGCATAATTGCGACAAGATTCTATTCTGCTGGCTCGTGCACAACCACCTGCATTGGTTTGATGAGGAGTTCAGGCCGTTTTTCCCAACGGATATTCTAGCCGGCACGCTAAATAAACGCTTCCAGATTGCGGGCAATGCGTTGATCTTGAAGTTCGAAGACTTGTCGCCGCATGGCGAGCAAGCCGTCGCTGCCTATGCCAAGCGCCCACGCTTCAAATTGCTTCGCGTCAATACCGGAGCGCAGAACGCTTACGGCGACGTGTACGGCGAAGTCCTTGACACAATAAAATTCCCAACAGCGTTCGTGGATTACCTTTGCAATTCGGCCTATGTGCGTCATTTCTATAGCGACGAGGAGCGCTCCGAAATGCGCGAGAAATGGATCAAGGGATAACGGACTAATCCCTGCCGGACCGCGCCGTTGCGCTTTGCCGCGCAACCATTACCTTTTACTCGTCCTTACTCCCGCCAAGCGAGGTAGTCGCGTCATGAGCACCAGCATCGACACCAAGCATTATCCCATCACCCATACCGACGCCGAATGGCGCAAAATCCTCACGCCGGAACAGTTCCACATCATGCGCGAGCACGGCACCGAGCGGCCGGGCAGTTGCGCGCTCAATTACGAGAAGCGCGCCGGCACGTTTTATTGCGCCGGCTGCGAGCAGCCGCTGTTCGTCTCGAAGACGAAATTCGACAGCGGTACCGGCTGGCCGAGCTTCAACGATCCGGTTCCCGGATCGGTCGAGACCACGACCGACCGCGCTTACGGCATGGACCGCACCGAGGTGCATTGCAGCCGCTGTGGCAGCCATCTCGGCCACGTCTTCGAGGACGGCCCGCCGCCGACGCATCTGCGCTATTGCATCAACGGCGTGGCGACGAATTTCAAGCCGGAGTGACGTCACACGCATGCAACATTTTTCCGGCCGTATGGCCCGCAGGGCCAGGCGCGGAGGAGGGTGCAATGACGGACAACACTTCGCTCGATCAAGGCATTTCAAATCTCGATCAAATGCAGAACGCCTACAAGGCGGCGGTCGAGGAATGGGTCGCCGCGATCAAGCAGGAAGAGGCGCTGGCGTCGGTCAATCATTCGGTCGCCGAAGTCGATAAGTGGGAGGCGGCCCATTTCAAGGAAGACGAAATTCGTGGCAAGGTGAAGACCGCCAAGCGGCTGTACGAGGATGCGCTGCGCGAAAAATTCTTCGGCTTTTAGACTTTGGCTTTTAGACAAGGGCGCCCGGCCGCGCAGGCGCAAGGCCGGCGTGGCTTTACGAAGTTGAGCCGCAGATTTCGGCAATGCGACTTAAGTCGTACGGCTTAAGGTGGCGCCCCAATATCCGCGAAAAATATCTGGTAAGCACCGCGCACATCGGCGCGCGGGCACTTGAGCTTGGTCGGCGCTGTTGTTAACACTTCTGTCGTGATTCTGTCATGAAGTGTGCAGCTGGGGTTCCATGAATATCGAGATTGAACGCAAATTCCTGGTGCGAAACGACGATTGGCGCAAATTCACCACCGGCCGCTCCGAGATCCGGCAAGCCTATCTGGACACAAATCCAAAAGTATCGATCCGGGTCCGCATTCGCGACAACAGCGAAGCGACGCTGACTCTCAAATCATCTCCGGCGGCGCTGCGCCGTCTCGAGCTTGAATACCCAATTCCGACATTGGAGGCCGAGGCTTTGCTGCCGCTGCGGTACGGCTCGATTGTCGAAAAGACCCGGCATATCATTCCATCCGGCGAACTCGCCTGGGAAGTCGATGAGTTTTCCGGCGCGAATGCCGGACTGGTGATCGCCGAAATCGAGCTTCCGAACGAACATCATCCGCTCGATCTGCCGGAATGGGTCGGACCGGAGCTGACCGGGCAGAAGCAATATTACAACGGCTCATTGGCAATGCATCCGTTCTGTCAGTGGCCGCAGGCGGATCATTCCGCGCGAGCCGAATCGCTGCGCTAGTCGTTGCGCCGTTTCGCGTGGCCGCAAGTGTCGCGCGGGTTCAGGGCGGCCCAGGACGCACCGGCACGCCGGCCGGCTCGCCGCGGTTGAGCCAGGTCATCGACATATAAGCGCCAACCCACGAGCCGACCGCAGCGAACACGACATAAATCGGATTCGACGTGTAGCTGATCACCGAAACCGCGGCGAGCAGATACCACACCGCGCTCCAATTCGCGGCCCGGAAGCGGTGCCGCGAAGCAACCGCGGCGGTAAACATCACAAAGACCGCGTCGGTGACGATCGTCGCACCGAACACCGCGAGAGCGACAAGAGCATTGAAAGTGATGTGTGCAATCGGAATGGCAATATCCATATCAATCTCCGTCTCCTCGCAATGACTGGCGGATAAATGAAACCGTTCTATTGCGGCCGCGGTGGCGCCGGATGAGCGGCGGCGGACCCGCGACCGGGGTCGAGCGATGCTGACAACAGCGCGCTTGCGATCGAGGTCGCAAGCACACGCGACCAGCTTGGCCTGATGACAATGCGAAGCATTCCTTGCCGTCGCAAAATTGTTGCTTCCGGGAGAAAGACGGATACAGCGTCGGGCGAGAGAGAAGCCGACCGAAGCGGACAAATCTATGACCGCTCTCCCGGTTCGCGGCAACGAAGGGCCAATCACGCCGCCTTGGCGCCCCACAGCTGTTGGCTCGCGATCGCCGCGCCTTCGCTGAGCGCGCGCAACTTGGCCCAGACGATGCTGTCGGCCACCATCGGCTCCTCGCGCACCGCGGTGCCGAAGCCGCAATCGACGCCGGCGATCACGCGCTCGCGGCCGACGAGATCGGCGTAACGGCCGATGCGCTGCGCCACCAATTTCGGATGTTCGACGAAATTGGTCGTGGAATCGATGACGCCCGGAATGAGGATCTTGTCATCCGGAATCTTGATGGTCTTGAGATCTTCCCATTCGTGATCGTGGCGCGGATTGGCGGCCTCGATGCTGATCGCCTGCAGTCTGGCCTTGAACGCGATGTCGATGATCTTAGTCACCGGCAGATCGTGGGTGTGCGGCCCTTCGTAATTGCCCCAGCAAATGTGCAGCCGGATGCGGTCGGCGGGCAGGCCTTCGAGCGCGGCATTGAGCACCGCGATATTGCGCTCGGCGATTTTTGTCCGGAAATCCTCGTCACTGAGAGCGCGGTATTGGTTGTTGCGCGCTGAACCGAGATCGGGCGCGTCGATCTGCAGTACGAAGCCTCCTTCAACGATGGCGCGGTATTCGATCTTCAATATATCGGCGAGTGCCGCCAAATAGGCGTCCTCGGTCGGGTAATGCAGGTTGATGATGAAGCGCGTCAGAATTCCGGGCGACGGCGCCGTCATGAATACGTCGGTCGGCTTCGCTTTTAAGGCAGCGGCTTTGAGATGGACGAAGTCGCGGTCGATGGCGGAATGGTCCTTGTAGCGCAACTCGCCGACGCAGCCGGGAAACGGCACGTTGCCGAAACCGCCGACGCGGGCGAAATCGGGATGCGCCAAGAGATCGCGGCCGATCATGATGTCGCGGCCTTTCGCGGCGGCGCGGGGGTCCATCTCGATGCCAGAGACGCGGTGGCGGATATAGGTCGTGTAGGACGGTTTACTCATCTCGCCGTCATTGACCACGGCGATGCCGGCCGCGACTTGCTGGGCGACAATGTCGTCGACCGCTTTCGCGGTTGCGGCTTCGAACACGTCCGGCGCAATGACCGCACCCTTTTCGCGGTCAAGAATGAGCGCGATCAGCGATTTCGGCCGCGGCAGGCTGCCGGTATGGGTGGTCAGGATGCGGTCGGTCGAGGTCTTCATGGGGGGACTCCCTGGAGCAGTGTTTTTGCGATGGCGCCGAGATGACGTTGTCGAAGATCGGGGCGAGAGATAGTGTGCGCGCCGCGCCGCCCCGGCAAGGGCGGAGCCACGCGTCGAGGGGGTGGAAGCCATGCGTATCGTCGATCTGAGCCGGGAGCTTTATCACCGCACGCCGTCCTATCCGGGACAGCCGCCCATCATTCACGGGGTCTGGAAGACGCACGAGGAGGCGTTCGCGGAGTCCGGCAACGTCCAGGGCAACAGCGTGATGTTCTTCTCGATGCCGGATCACGGCGGCACCCATATCGACGCGCCGCGCCATTTCGGCAAGACCGGCACGCCGATGGACAAATATCCGCTGGAGAATTGCATCGTCCAAGGCATCTGCATCGATCTGCGCCACATCGCGCCGCGCGCCGAAATCGCGCCTGCGGATCTGGAAGCCGCGGTGAAGAAAGCCGGCGTGCCGATCCCGAAAAAGGGCACGGTTCTGCTGTGCACCGGGCATCACGAGCGCACGTTTCCAAGGCCTGCTTATTCGACCGACAATCCGGGCGTAAATGTCGCGGCGACGGAATGGCTCGCCCGGCAAGGCATCGTGCATTTCGGCATCGACTCGATGCGGCCGGGGCCGGAAGGCAAAGTGAATGCTCTGGTGCACAAAGCCTGCCTCGAACTCGACATCACCCATATGGAGAGCTTGTGCAATCTGGAAGCCTTGCTCGGCCAGGGCGAATTCCAGTTCATCGGCCTGCCGCTGAAATGGCGCGAAGGCACCGGCTCGCCGATCCGCGCCGTCGCGGTGTTCAACAACTGATCGCCGAACAATAAACTCGAAAGCGGAGGGCGCCGGCAGATGATGCTCGGGCACAATCGTAAAATGACCGGGGCGCAATGCCTCGCCGATATGTTCAAGGGCTACGGCGTCACGCATATCTTCCATGTGCCGGCGGTGCTGCGCACCACCTTTGCCGAAATGGAGCATCGCACCGACATCAAGCGGTTGCATGTGCACGGCGAAAAGGCGGCGGCTTACATGGCGGACGGCTATGCGCGCGCCTCGGGCAAACCCGCCATCTGCATGGCGCAGGTGATCGGCGCGCTCAATCTCGCCGCGGGATTGCGCGACGCGTGGCTCGCGCATTCGCCGGTCATTGCCATGACCGGCGGCCGCGAGCCGAAGACCAAGTTCCGCAAGGTCTATCAGGAGATCGACGACATGCCGGCGTTCGAGCCGGTGACGAAGTTCAATGCCACGGTCGACGACGTGTCGCGCTTTCCCGACATGGTGCGGCAGGCGTTCCGCACCGCGGTCACCGGTTGCCCGGGTCCGGTGCATCTGCAATTCCGCGGCAATGAAGGACAGATTGATGTCGAGGAAGCGGACCTTGAGCCCTTGGTCGAGCCGCAATTCGCCCACGTTCCGGCGTTCCGTCCCGCGCCGGATGACGTGAGCCTGATCGCAGCGCTGAAACTCCTGCAAGACGCGGCGCGGCCGGTGATCGTCGCCGGCGGCGGCGTGCGCGCTTCGGGCGCGGCGCGGGAACTCGTTGCGCTGGCTGAGGCGTTGCAGATTCCAATTGCCACTTCGCTTAATGGCAAGGATTCGATCCCGGGCAACCATCCGCTCTCGGTCGGCGTGGTCGGCAGCTATTCGCGCGAGAGCGCCAACCGGGTGGTCAACTCAGCCGATCTCGTCTGCTTCATCGGTACCGAGACCGGCGGCATGACGACGAATTTCTGGGCGGTGCCGAAAATCGGCACACCCGCGATCCAGATCGATATCGAGCCGGAGGCGCTTGGCCGCAATTATCCGCTCGCGGCGGCGGTCAACGGCGACGCCAAGGTGACGCTGGCGAAAATGCTTGCGCACTGCGATCGCGCCACGGCGGTAATTCGCGAGGCATGGATCGGCGAAACACGGCAGATCTGCGGGGCCTGGCAGGAGAAATACAAGTCGGCGCTGAATTCCGACGCGGTGCCGATCCGCCCGGAGCGGCTCTGTCACGAATTGACCAAGCACGTGCCGGACAACAGCATTGTCGTCGTCGACACCGGTCACGCCGGCATGTGGATGGGCGGCATGTACGATCTCACCTCGCCGCAACAAAACTATATGCGGAGCGCCGGCCATCTCGGCTGGGCATTCCCGGCAGGGCTCGGCGCTAAATGCGCCTGTCCCGACCGGCCGGTGGTGACCTTCACCGGCGACGCCGGCTTTTGGTATCACATCGGCGAGGTCGAGACGGCGGTACGCTGGAACATCAATGCGGTGACCGTGGTCAACAATAACGGCGGCGGCAATCAGTCCAAGCGCGGTTTCGATCGCGTCTATGGCGGCGAGCAAACCCAAAAAGCGCGCGAATTGTGGACCTTCAGCAAGATGAATTTTGCGCGGCTGGCCGAGGATATGGGAGCGGTCGGCCTTCGGGTCGAAAAGGCCTCGGAGTTTCCGGCGGCGCTGGCAACGGCGCTCGCCGCCAACCGCCCGGCGGTCATCGACGTCGTCACCGATATCGAAGTGCTGGCGCCGACGGCCGTCACTTGACGCGCACTTGATTCGGGCAAAATCCGGGCAACTACCGACAAACTGTGAGTTCCCGTTCACATGTCCGTCACCAAATTGCAATCCAGGGGGCAAATCGACGCCTCGTTCGCAACCGATAAGTATGACAGACTGTGATCGTCTCTGATGGCGATGTTCATAGTCGATGAGCAGGGCACGGGAATCGGCGGTTCGCCTGTTGAAGCTGATGATGGTCGCGTCGCTGGTTTTGCCGGCGGCGGTGTTCGCCTACGCATCCTGGGTTACCTATCAGCACATTCAAGTCGCCGCCGACGAGCGCATCGAGCGCTCGATCGACGTCATGCAGCAGCAGGCGCTGCGGGTTTTCGAAACCGTCGATCGCACCTTCGCCGAAGTCGACGAAGTCGTGCGCGGCCTGTCGAACGATCAGATCCGGGCCGCCCAAGCGAGCCTGCACGCTAGGCTCGATCGCATCAAAGGCGTCATGCCGCAGGTGCAGGCCATCGTGCTCATCGGCAGCGACGGCCACGCTCTCGCCTCGAGCAGGCTCGAAACCGTCAAACCCGACGCCGATTTTTCCGACCGCGATTATTTCATCGCCCAGGCCAGCCGCGACGCCGGCACTTATGTGAGCGAGGTGTACTCCCCGCGTCTGCCGGACACCGGCGACGATTTCTTCGATCTGTCGCACCGGCTCCATTCCGACGACGGCACGTTCCGCGGCATCATCGCGGTTGCGATGCGGCCGAGCTATTTCGAAGATTTTTATGCGCTGGTCGGACAGACGCCCGGCAGCTTTTATGCGCTCAATCGCGACGACGGCGCGATCCTGGCGCGCTTTCCCCACGACAAAACGCGCACCCGGCAGCTCAGCGCCAAGAGCATGCTCACCAAAGCGATCGGCAAAGGCGAGGAGCGCGGACTATTCACCGTCGCTTCCGAGATCGATCATATTCCTCGCCGCTTCGGCTTCCGCAAGCTCGAAGGCTTTCCGGTCTATGCGCTGGCCGGCACCGAGACCGGCGAGATCC
Organism: Xanthobacteraceae bacterium; assembly: GCA_035642635.1. Classification (GTDB taxonomy): domain Bacteria; phylum Pseudomonadota; class Alphaproteobacteria; order Rhizobiales; family Xanthobacteraceae; genus BOG-931. The sequence goes on along the minus strand of DASQRX010000158.1, from coordinate 24,572 downwards.
GGGCGGAATGGCTCGCCGCGATCGGCTCGTATCTGATGTTCGGGCTGCCGGCGACATTGCTTGTCGTCGGCGTGTTGTGGATCGCGCTCAAGCGCACCGAGCGGCTGCACGAGGAAGCCGAGCGCCGCGAAATGGCGGAGGACGCATTGCGCCAGGCGCAGCGCCTCGAAGCCATCGGCCAATTGACCGGCGGCGTCGCCCACGATTTCAACAATCTCCTGATGATCGTCAGCGGCACGGTGCAACGGCTGCGCCGCTACGTAACCGGCGAGAAGGAGACGCATCTTCTCGACACCATCACCAACGCGACCGAGCGCGGCGAAAGCCTGACACGTCAATTGCTGGCCTTCTCGCGGCGGCAGATGTTGCAGCCAAGCGTGATCGATCTGTCGGAGCAGCTGCCCGAAATCAAGGACATGCTCAGCCGCTCGCTGCGTGGCGATATCGTCATTCGCGTCGTCGTGCCGCGGCGGCCGTGTTACGCGAAAGTCGATCCGAGCGAATTCGAATTGGCGATGCTCAATCTCGCCTTCAACGCGCGCGACGCCATGCCGTCCGGCGGCACGCTGACGATCACGGCCAAGCCGGTGCTGATGCGCGGCAAGGCATCGGAAGAGGGGCTGAGCGGAGAATTCGTCGCCATCAGGGTCGCGGATACCGGAACCGGCATCCCGCTGGAAGTTTTGCCGCGCGTGTTCGAGCCGTTTTTCACCACCAAGGAAATCGGCAAAGGCACCGGCCTCGGCTTGAGCCAGGTCTACGGCTTCGCGCGCCAATCCGGCGGCGCCGCCAGCATCACCACATCGTCGCGCCGCGGCACGGCGGTGACGCTGTTCTTGCCGCGGACCTGGGAAGTGCCGGCGCAGCCGCGCGACCAAGACAAAGAGACCAAAGTCGCGCCGGCCGCCGGCACGGTGCTCCTGGTCGAGGACAACGCCGAAGTCGCCGAAGTCGCCAAGGCCTATTTGGAGCAGCTCGGCTATCAGGTCAGGCACGCATTGAGCGCGCAGGCGGGACTCGATCAGCTCGCAGGCGATGTCGATCTGGTGTTTTCGGATATTTTGATGCCGGGCGGGATGAACGGCCTCGAGCTCGCGGACGCGGTGCGGCGGCGCTATCCCGGTCTGCCGGTGTTGTTGACCACCGGCTACAGTTCGAGTGCGCAAGACGCGTTGCGCCGGGGATTTGAGGTGCTGCCGAAACCCTACAATCTCGCCGTGCTGGAGCGCGCTTTGCACAAGGCGCTGGGCGTCCAAGAGGAGGGCATCCGAGAGCCGCTGCCGCAACAGCAGGTGGTCGGATAGTGGCGCGTCATGGCGCCGGCCCCTCGTGCCGGCTTTTCGATCACCCAGCAGCGTTTGAGCGAACTTGAGCTGTTTCAGCCCAAGCTCAAGAGCCGCTGCATCGCGCCGGAATTGAGCAACGACGCGGCCAGGCCAACCGACATCAGCCAGCCGATGGCGCAGAAGCCGATCACCATCCAGGCGTCTTGCGCGCCAAAGTCCGCTTGCCGGGCCGGGATTGCGAGTTCGCTGCGATTGGGCATGCCATGCTCCTCGAGATGACCTAACGCCGGACCCCTTGCAAATCCCGCGCCGCGGGCCGCGATAGCTGGCCTGCGAAAAACGAATTGTGACAGGGCAGAGTAAACGATTCGGAAAATTCGCCGCGTGTCGGCGCGGTGCCTGACTGATCTCGGAGAGTGGCTCGGCCTGGCTAGGCTATTGCGGCCGGGGGATTGAATATCCGGCCGCAAGTGCCTGATATGCACCGCGCAGGTGCTTCATCCGGCGCTGGCAGATTGAGGACATAAAATAATGAGTGAGGGTCATCCGGTGTTGCACACGATGTTGGGAAATTATCCCGATACTGCCGCGCTCAAGACAAAGCAGCTCACGCCGAAATTGTTCAATTTCGATTTCGCCGAGGTGAAGGTCGCCAACCAGCTGTTCAAATCGCTGGTGCGCGACGCCAAATACGATATCGGCGAGCTTGCGATCGTCACTTTTCTGCAAGCCAAGGCCTATGGCAAACCCTACGTGCTGCTGCCGGCCGTCATTGTCGGGCGCGGCCAGCACCACACCATCGCCTATAATCCGGAGCGCGGGCACTTGCGCCCGGGCGACCTCGAAGGCAAGCGCGTCGGCGTGCGCGCCTATACGGTGACGACCGGGGTCTGGGTGCGCGGCATCTTACGCGAGCAATACGGCATCGACGAAAAGAAGGTGAAATGGGTCACCTTCGAAGATCCGCATCTCGCCGAATTCCACGATCCGCCTTTTGTCGAGCGCGCCGCGCCCGGCAAGACGCTGCCGCAGATGCTGCTCGACGGCGAGCTCGATGCCGTCATTGTCGGCGACCACATGCCCGATCCGCGGCTCGCATATCTCATTCCCAATCCGGAAGAGGAGGCGAAGAAATGGGCGCTGTCGCATGGCGGCGTGCCGATCAACCACCTCGTTGTCATGCGGCAATCGGTGGCGCAGGCGCGGCCCGACATCGTCAAGGAAGTCTTCGGCCTGCTGCATGAAAGCAAATTGGCGGCGAATCTCCCTCAGACCGGCACCGCGCTCGATCCGCTGCGTTTCGGCGTCGAGCCAAACCGGCAGACGCTTGACGTCGTCCTCGACTTTGCCTTCACCCAGGGCATGATCCCGCACCGCTTTTCGGTCGATGAATTGTTCGACGACACGACCCGCAATCTCACCGCGTGACACAGCGATGCGTGGCGTGCTCTAACGGGACAATGCGGCTCTAAGCCGGGCGGATCTGGAAGTGTGAATGTCCAACCCAGTGCAGTTGTGGAATGCGTGGCTCGCGTTGTCCTCTGAAACAGCCCGGCTCGGTTTTGAAGCGCAGCGCGTCATGGCGCTACGGCTGATGCGCCTTGCCGGCGGCGGCGCCAAAGCCGATGCTGAATCGCGCCGCATGGTGGCCGAGAAAGTCGAGGCGTTCGCCGAGGCGCACGCCGCCGCCACGGCCGTATTCGCCGGCGGCGGCAGTCACCACAGCGCTGCGGAAAAAGTTTTGGGCGTCTATAAGAAGCGCGTTCGCCGCAACGGCCGCCGGCTGCAAAAGTAAGCCTCGCCCGCCGGCAAGTAGCCAGGCATGGCGCCCCCGCTTTCACGGGGAGGACAGGTACTACTCGCCGATCTCGCGCAAAATCTCGGCGGCGTGTTCCCCGAGCCGGGGCGCTGGGCGCTCCGAGGCCATCGCGGTTTCGTCGAGTATGATCGGCGTGCGGATGCCGGGAATTGTTCCACCCATGGCCGCGTCGCTTTTCAGTTCGAGCTTCATGCCGCGATAGACAACTTGCGGATCGGCAAAGACCTGTTCGAGATCGTTGATCGGCCCTGCCGGGATGCCGGCATTTTCGAGTTTCGGCAACAGCTCGTCGCGTTTGAAGCGCATGGTCAGGCTTGAGATCTTGCCGACAAGCTCGGCGCGGTGCGCGAGCCGTCCTGTGTTGTCCTTATAGGCTTCGACTTCGGCGAGCTGCGGCGCGCCCAAAATGGCGCACAGCTTGATGTATTGGCCGTCATTGCCGGTGGCGATGATGATGCGGCCGTCGGCGACCGGAAACACCTGATAGGGAACGAGGTTGGGATGGGTATTGCCGATGCGTTTGGGGATCTCGCCGGAAACCAGATAATTGAGCGCCTGGAACGACAGCACCCCGACCGTGGAATCGACCAGCGCTGCATCGACATAGCCGCCCCGGCCAGTCGTCTCCCGCCGCAGCAAAGCGGCGAGAATGCCGACCACCGCATAGATGCCGGAGAAAATGTCGGAGACCGCGACGCCGACCCGCATCGGCTCGCCGTCGGCTGTGCCGGTCAGCCCCATCATGCCGCCAATGCCCTGCGCCATCAGATCATAGCCGGCGCGGGCCGCCGCAGGTCCGTTCTGGCCGAAGCCGGTGACCGAGCAATAAACCAGGCGCGGATTGAGCGGCGCTAAGCTCTTATAGTCGAGGCCGAATTTGGCGAGGCCACCGACCTTGAAATTCTCGATCAAGACGTCCGAGCGCGCCGCGAGCTTCTTGACGATGCGCTGGCCGTCGGCGCCATTGAAGTCGACCTCGATCGAGCGCTTGCCGCGATTAGCACTGTGAAAATAGGCTGAGCTGAGATGGCCGCCGTCGGCCGCCGGCACGAAGGGCGGGCCCCAGGCGCGGGTATCGTCGCCAGCGCCCGCGCGTTCGACCTTGATGACGTCGGCGCCGAGATCGGCGAGAAGCTGGCCGGCCCAAGGCCCGGCCAGGATCCGGGCCAGTTCCACCACCCGGACCCCAGAGAGGGGACCCGCTTTAGGATTAGCTTTAGACGTACCCGGCATAAATTCACTCCTGACGCGGCGGCCTGCCGCGAGGGAGCCCAGCAGGCGCGGGCGCTTAAGTGACAAAGTGGGGCCGTTTTGTCCAGGTTTGTCTACAGTTCTATACCTTTCGCCAGCTTGTCATGACCGCGTTCGATCATTAGCTAGGTATGGCCGGATGAGATGAAGTTGTGAATACGACATTCTTCAGCGAGATGCTGCAAAGCATCGCCGACCGGAGCCGCGCGCTGATCAAGCGCGAGCGCCGCGAGCCGGCGCACGAGCGCTCAGCCAGCCTTGTCGAACAGTGCGAGGCGTTGCTCTCCGGCAGGGGCGAAGCGTCGGGAGTTGCACTGGCGCAAGAGATTCTCGCGAGCTACGCGGATACGACCATCGGACCGCGCATCGGCTTCTTCGAGGCGCTCGCCACCACATTCGGCCATGACCAGGAACGCATCGACCGCGCCATCGCGGCCTATAGGGCGTCGCCGACGCCGGAAAATGCCTCCGAGCTGCACCGCTCAAGCGAGCCGCGCCGGCTCGAACTGTTTCGCCGGCTCAATCTTGCCCCCGGCGGCACGGCGGCCTTGGTGCATATGCGCGAGCAATTGCTCGACGCCATGAACCATCGCGACGATCTGAAAGTCATCGACAACGATTTCGTCCATCTGTTCTCGTCGTGGTTCAATCGCGGATTTCTGGTGCTGCGCCGGATCGACTGGTCGACGTCGGCAGCGATCCTCGACAAGATCATCCGCTACGAAGCGGTGCACGAAATCCAGGATTGGGACGATCTGCGCCGCCGCATCGATCCGCCCGACCGCCGCTGCTACGCCTTCTTTCATCCGGCTTTGGTCGATGAGCCGCTGATCTTCGTCGAAGTGGCGCTGACGCGCGAAATCCCCGGCGCCATCGCGCCAATCCTGTCCGACAAGCGCGAGCCGGTCGAACCGCAGCGTGCGACGACGGCGGTGTTCTACTCGATCACCAATTGCCAGCGCGGGCTCGCCGGCGTGACCTTCGGCCACTTTCTGATCAAGCAAGTGGTCGAGGAAGTGTCCCGCGAAGTGTCGCGCGTCGCCACTTTCGTCACGCTGTCGCCGGCGCCGAATTTCGCCTCTTGGCTCAAGCGCGAGCGCGCCAATGCGGCCTCGCAAGTGCTCGACGAGGACGATCGCGTCGTACTGGAAAATCTCGATGGGGACGGCTGGTGGCGCACGCCCGATCTGGCGGAGAAAATCCGCGAGCCGCTCATTCGCGCCGCCGCCTGGTATTACGTGCGCGCGCGCAACAGCCGCGGCCTGCCGGTCGACGCGGTGGCGCGCTTCCATCTCGGCAACGGCGCGCGGCTGGAGCGTCTGGATTGGCTCGCCGACATGTCGGAGCGGGCGCTCAAACAATCCCACGGGCTGATGGTGAATTACCTCTACGATATCGATTACATCGAGCGTAATCACGAGGCCTATGCGCAGCAGCGCACCATCGTCGCGGCCAACGCCGTGACCCGGCTGGTGACGACGCCGGCACGCGAGGTCGTCCCGGTTTCGGGGTGATTGTGCGTTGCGCACGCATGTGAGGCATTGATGCCCGCTCTGCTCGGCGTGCTTGAAACCGTGCTCTATGTCGAGGATTTCGCGCGCGCCTGTCCGTTCTACGAACAGGTTCTCGGGCTGAACAGCATTTATCGCGATCAGCGGCTTTGCTCTTACGACGTCCACGGCCGCAGCGTGCTCTTGCTCTTTTTGCGCGGTCATTCGCTCGCGACGGTGCGCCTGCCCGGCGGCACCATCCCGCCGCATGACGGCCACGGCCCGGTGCATATCGCGTTTTCGATTGCGGCGGATGAACTTGCCGCTTGGGAAACGAAGCTCAAGGCGGCCGATGTCGCGATCGAAGGCCGCACCAAATGGCCGCGCGGCGGCGAGAGCATTTATTTTCGCGATCCCGACGGCCACCTGCTCGAACTGGCGACGCCGGGACTGTGGCCGGGGTATTGATTGGCGTCATTGCGAGGCGCGAAGTGACGAAGCAATCCAGTTACGGCGCCGCCGCCTGGATTGCTTCGCGGAGCCTGTCATCGCGCCGGCCGGAGGCCGGACCCGTTGGCTCGCAATGACGTGTGGGAAGATTGCCCTACGACTTCCCGTAGACCGACACGATGGCACCGCGGGTGACGCGGTTGTCGGGTGAAGCCAGGAAGGCGATTGTGGCCGCGACCTCTTCCACCTTCGGCCACAGCGCGTAATCGGCTTTCGGCATGGCGTTGCGGTTGGCTTGCGTATCCATGATCGAGGGCGCCACCGCGTTGACCAAAATGCCGTCTTTGGCGACTTCCTCGGCAAGCGCGGCGGTGAAAGCGGCGACCGCAGCCTTGCTTGTGGTGTACGCGGTCATACCGGCGCCGCTCCGCCATTCCAGTCCGGCGCGGGCCGAGACATTGACAATGCGGCCGCCAAGGTTCGCCATTGCGGTAACGGCGGCGCGGCAGCATAGCATGCAACTGATAAGGTTCATGTCGATCTGCTGGCGGATCGTCGATGTGCTGGTGTCCTTCAAGGCGCCGGCGGCAAAGCCGCCGGCAATATGGATCGATGCCCACAGCGGCGCGATCCCTTTATAAAGGCCGGTAATGGCTCCTTCGTCGGCCAGATTGCCGGTCACCGTGACGACGACCTGCTTGTGCTCGCGCAGGCGAAAGCGCTTGGCCTCCGCCTCGTCGAAACACGGCACGTGGCAGACGGCGCCGGCCTCGATCAGCGCCGTGACGACGGCGGTTCCAAGCGCGCCGGCGCCGCCGGTGACAACGATGTGACGATCGCGGAAGTCCATTGCCGTAGCCATAGCTGTATCTTCGCTCATCCCGGGTTTGAGACAAGGCCGCTATCAGGCGCGCCACGGGAATTTGATAGTCTAGCGCGAGGGGAGAATCAGTGGCGGACTTCGACCTCGCAGTCATCGGCGGCGGCATCAACGGCACCGGCATCGCGCGCGATGCCGCTGGCCGCGGCTTCCGCGTCGTTTTGATCGAACAGAACGACCTCGCCTCCGGCACGTCGTCGGCGTCGTCAAAGCTCATTCACGGCGGCTTGCGTTATCTCGAACATTACGAATTTCGCCTGGTGCGCGAGGCTTTGCGCGAGCGCGAAGTGCTGCTGCGCTTAGCGCCGCATCTGATCCGGCCGCTGCGTTTCGTTCTGCCGATCAACGAAGCGCGGCGTTCGGCAATGCTGCTGCGGATCGGCCTGTTCATTTACGACTGGATCGGCTGGCGCAAGATCCTGCCGGGCACCCGCGAAGTCGACCTGGTGACCGACGAGGCCGGCCAGCCGCTCAAATCGCGGTTTCATCACGCCTACGAATATTCTGATTGCTTTGCCGACGACGCGCGGCTCGTCGTGCTCAACGCCGTGGATGCCGCCGAACGCGGCGCCGTAATCCGCACGCGAACCCGCTGCGTGTGGGCTGAGCGCAACGACACCTGGCGGCTCGTGCTCAACGCCCGCGGCCAGCGCGACGTGGTGACGGCGCGGATCCTGGTCAATGCCGCCGGCGCCTGGAGCGAATTGTTCGCCGAGACGGCGCTGCGCACTAAGCCTCAGCATCGGCTCCGTCTCGACAAGGGCACGCACATCGTCGTGCCAAAACTTTATGATCACGATCGCGCTTACATTTTGCAGGCCGTCGATGGGCGGGTGGTGTTCGCAATCCCGTTTCAGCGCGACTTCACGCTGATCGGCACCACCGATCGCGCCTTTGCCGGCGATCCGTCGACCATCATTCCGACCGGCGAGGAAATCGAATATCTGTGCGGCATCATCAACGAATATTTCCGCGCCGAGATCGGCGCCGCCGACGTGGTCTGGGCTTACGCCGGCGTGCGCTCGCTCTATGACGACGGCGCCGGCAGGCCGGAAGACATCGGGCGCGACTATACGTTGATGCTCGACGAGCGGTACGGCGAGGCGCCCGTGCTGACCGTCTATGGCGGCAAGATCACCACCTATCGGCGGCTTGCCGAAGATGCCATGGCCAGGCTCGCGCATTTCTTTCCGCACTCCAGAGCTTGGACCGCGCAGAGCCCGTTGCCGGGCGGCGATTTTCTCTACGACGGCATCGCGACCGTGATCGAGCGCGCGCAACAGACGTGGAAATTCCTCACTGCCGATCACGCGCGGCGGCTTGTCTCCGCCTACGGCACGCGCGTGGACCGCGTGCTCGGCACCGCGAAGACCCTCGACGACCTCGGCATGCGGTTGGGCGCCGATCTCACTGCCGCCGAAGTGCGTTATCTGATGACGAAGGAATGGGCGCGGAGCGCCGACGACGTGCTGTGGCGCCGCTCCAAGCTGGGATTGCGCTTTTCCGATGCGCAACGCGCGGCACTCGATCGTTTCATGACGCAAACAGACACCACCGCGCGGGCTTAGAGCATGATCGGTCCGAGGGGGGACCCGGTTTTCCGAAAAGATCATGCGCCAACGAGACAGCGGCATTAACCGAACGCTCACCACGTTGCGTCGCGTTTTGACCGGCAAATGCCGCGTGCAATGCGATCGCTGAGAATTGCGCATTTCCGCTTTACCGAGCCGCAATGCGGCCGTGGTCTGATCTCCCGTGACCGTTGCGGCCGGAACCTCATGTCGTCCAAACATTCGAAGAAGCAGATCGAAGGCATCATTCAGTCGCTGTGCGTTCTGGTCGTCGATGACAACCAGTACATGCGCAAGATGATCCGCACGCTCTTGGTCAATTGCGGCGTCAAGGACATCTACGAAGCGACTGACGGCATCGCCGCGCTTGATTCGATCCGCACGGTTGCGCCCGACGTGGTGATCCTCGATTGGGAAATGCCGCTGCTGAGCGGCCCCGAACTGGTGCGGATCGTGCGCTCGCCGGGCGTGTTCCCGATACCCGACGTGCCGATCATCATGCTCACCGGCCACGGCGAACGCTGGCGCGTGGTCGAAGCGGTGCGGCTCGGCGTCAACGAATATCTGACCAAGCCGGTATCGGCCAAGGCGCTCTACGATCGCCTGGTCGCGATCACGCTGCAACCGCGGCCGAACGTGCAGCTTGGCGATTACTACGGCCCGGAGCCGCGTAAGCTGATGACCGATCCTCTCGATGAAGGTTCCGCCGCGGCGGCGTCGATCGAGTTCGTGAGCTGACCGGCGGAAATTCGCCGCTCCATTTTCACCTCCGTGGTTTCCCGCATCCTGAACATGAGCTAGCGTAGTGCGCACTCGCGCGGCGTCGGGGCAGGCGCCGCTATGTTTGGGGCACGGATGCAGACTGTCGAATCGGCAGGAGGATCGGCGAAACGCGGCTTTGCCAAACGCGGATTCGCCCCTTGGGCCGATCGTAACGCGCAGCCGCTGTTGCGCATCGAGGGCTTGCGCAAACGCTTCGGCGCTTTCGCCGCGGTCGACCAGCTTTCGCTCGATATCTACCAAGGCGAATTTTTTGCGCTGCTGGGGCCTTCCGGCTGCGGCAAGACGACGTTGCTGCGCCTGATTGCCGGCTTCGAGGAGCCCGATGCCGGCCGTATCCTGCTGGACGGCGTCGACCTCGCGCAGGTGCCGCCGCATCGGCGGCCCGTCAACATGATGTTTCAAAGCTACGCGTTGTTTCCACACCTCAATGTCGAGGCGAATGTCGCCTTCGGTCTCAAGCAGGAAGGCTTGCCCAAGCCGCAAATCGCCGAACGCGTCGCCGACATGCTGGCGCTGGTGCGGCTTGAAAGTCTCGGCCGGCGCAAGCCGCATGAATTGTCAGGTGGCCAGCGCCAGCGCGTCGCCTTGGCGCGCTGCCTGGTCAAGCGCCCGCGCCTATTGCTGCTCGACGAGCCGATGGCGGCGCTCGACAAGAAGTTGCGCGGCGAAACGCAATTCGAGCTGATGGAACTGCAGCGGCGGCTCGGGCTGACCTTCATCATCGTCACCCACGACCAGAGCGAAGCGATGACGGTGGCGAACCGAATCGCGGTGATGGATCGCGGCCGGCTCATGCAGATCGCGCCGCCAGCGGAAATCTACGAACAGCCGAATTCGCGCTGGGTCGCTGACTTCATCGGCGAGGTCAATCTGTTCGAGGGACGTGTCGGCGACGATGGCTTAAGCGTCGAGGGCACGGCTTTGGGCCGGCTGCGGGTTTCTGCAAAAGTCAACGCCGAACCGCAGGCGACGGTTTGGGTGGCGGTACGGCCGGAGAAGATGCAGATCATGCGGGCCGAGCCTGCGCCCGATCAACAAACCGGACCGGAAAATTGCGCCGCCGCGACGGTCGTGGATGTCGGCTATCTCGGTGATTTGTCGATCTACAAGCTGCGCACCGAGGCCGGCGTGCCGCTCAAAGCCGCGGTTGCCAATACCGGCCGCTCGATTGGGGACGCGATCAGCTGGGATGACAAAGTGTGGCTCAGCTTTCCGCCGCAAGCCGCAATCGTGCTGACGCGATGAAACCCGAATATTCATTCTGGGAGAAGCTCGTCGTCCGCATTCCCTATGCCTGGCTCGTCGCCTTTTTCCTGGTGCCGTTCCTGATCGTACTCAAGATCAGCCTGTCGCAGACCGCGATCGCGCAGCCGCCCTATACGCCGACCTTCGACGTCACGGCCGGCTGGCATGGCGTGCGGAATTTCTTCGCCGGCCTGTCGCTCGACAATTACGGCTTTCTCGGCACCGATCCGCTCTACATCTTGTCCTATGTGAAGAGCCTGCAGATCGCGGCCTTCTCGACGCTCCTTCTGCTCATCATCGGCTATCCGATCGCTTACGCCATCACCCGCATGCCGCGCCGCGCGCAGGCGGTGTTGGTCGTGCTCGTCGTCCTGCCGTTCTGGACGTCGTTTCTCATCCGCATCTATGCCTGGATGAACATTTTGCAGCATGACGGGCCGCTCAATCAGTTGCTTATGGCGCTGCATATCGTCAGCGCGCCGCCGGCCTGGCTTGCCACCGATACAGCCGTCTATATCGGCATCGTCTATTCCTATCTGCCGTTCATGGTGCTGCCGCTTTATGCGACGCTGGAGAAGCTCGACGAGCAATTGCTTGAAGCGGCGGCCGATCTCGGCTGCTCGCGCTGGAAAACCTTCTGGCTCGTCACTCTGCCGCTGTCGGCGCCCGGCGTGGTGGCCGGTTCGCTGCTCTGCTTCATCCCCATTGTCGGCGAGTTCGTCATCCCCGATCTGCTCGGCGGTTCGCGGACGTCGATGATCGGCCAGACCATCTGGACTGAGTTTTTCGCCAACAAGGATTGGCCGACCGCGGCGGCGGTCGCCGTCGTTCTGGTGTGCCTCCTGGTGACGCCGATTGTCATTTTTCAGAACCACGCCATGTTCCAAAAGCAAGATATGCGCGGATCGGAGCGCGACTGAAGATGCGCAAGCACTCGCCGTTCAATCTCGCAGCCATCGTCGTCGGGCTTGGCTTTCTCTATCTGCCAATCGTCATCCTGGTCATCTATTCGTTCAACGCCTCGCGTCTGGTCGCGGTGTGGGGCGGCTGGTCGACGCATTGGTACGCCGAACTTGCCAGCGACGCGCCGCTCCTCGATTCCGCCTTTATCAGCCTGCGCGTGGCGCTGATTTCGGCGAGCGCGGCGACGCTGCTCGGCACGCTCGCGGCGGTGACGCTGGTGCGCTTTCGCCGCTTTCGCGGCAAGCTTCTGTTCGCGGCGATGATTTATGCGCCGCTGGTCATGCCGGAGGTCATCACCGGGCTGTCGATGCTGCTGCTGTTCGTCGCGGTCGCGATCGACCGCGGCTTCTGGACTGTGGTCATCGCGCACACCACCATGGCGATGTGCTTTGTCGCGGTGATCGTGCAGTCGCGGCTGATCGATTTCGACACCAGTCTTGAAGAGGCGGCTATGGATCTCGGCGCTTCGCCTGCCCACACCTTCGTTGCGGTGACCTTGCCGCTGATCCTGCCGGCGATCATCGCCGCCTGGATGCTCGCCTTCGCGCTGTCGCTCGACGATCTCGTTATCGCGAGCTTCACCACCGGACCTGGCGCGACGACGCTGCCGATCCGCATCTATTCGGAGGTGCGGCTCGGGGTAAAACCGGAGATGAATGCAGTCTGCAGCATCATGATCGGCGTCGTCGGCATAGCCGTCATCGCCGCGTCGCTGCTCACCAAGCTCAGCGCGGCAAGGGGCGCTCCGGCGCGGCCCTAAGCCCGCCCCTCAGCCGGAATTGCCGCCTCAGTCCGAGCTCTCGCCCGGCGGGCGGAACACGTAGATCACAAACCAGATCGGGATGATCACTAGCGAGCCGAGCAGCAGGTTAGGCAGCGCCCAGGAAATGCCGTCGCGCGCCAGATCCTCGATCCGCTCCGGCGACAGCCCCGCGGTCTTGATCAACTCGTTGGTGCTGATGCCAAAATGGGCAAGGACCGTTCCGACGATCAGCGACGCGACCAGCACCTTGACCATCGTGCGCGTAAGGCGGCTGAGCATCAGCTGAGCATCCTGCGTCGGGCAAATACCCGCGCTGATTCGGACGCCGCAAATCATAGAGCAAAAAGTTAAAACCGCGCGCACCGCCGCAAGTGCGGCGGCATAAAACCGTTATCGGAGGCCTATTGGGTGGGTTTTGGCGGAGCCGTCGTTGCCGCCGGCGCTATGCCCGGCGCGGGCGCCGAGCCCGATGGCTGCGCCAGCAATTGGTCGATCACGGAGCGCACGGCGTCGCTTGCATTATGGGTCTTGGCGGCATCGAGCAGGGGCGCGGCGGCGCCCGAACGGCGGATCAGGGCCTGCGGGTCCGGCAGCATGATCGGGTCGTCCCACGGGCCCTGCACCACGAAGGGCAGATCGAACCCATCGGCGCTGGTATTGGAAACCAGCGTCGCCACGCCTTTAAGATCGAGGTCGCGCGTCGGCACCGAGGCCTGGCCGCCGACCGCGAGCTTCACGGCGGGGCCATCGACATGCATGTCGTCGATCGAAACCATGCCCTGATCGATCTTGAGGCTGATGGCGAGGTCGTCAAACGGCGTTGAGCCGGTGCGGAAGTCGCCGCTGCCGGACAGCGGGCGGCGCTGCAGCCGGCGCAGCAATTGTTCAACATTGATGCCTGAGATCGCGCCGGAATGCGCGGTGAGGCTTGCGGTGCCATTGAGCGCGTGGGTCACCGCCATCACCGAAGCGCCGGACCCGTCGATATTCATCGCCAGATTGCCGTGGCCTTCGAGTTTGTGCACGCCGAAGAGCTGGCCGAGACAGTCGTTGAGATCGACGTCGACGAATTGCATATGCGAGGACACGCCGATGCCGTTGTTGGCGACATTGAAGCCCAATGTGCCTTTGGCGATACCGCCGAAGGTCTGGGCCTCGCCGATGGTGAGGTCGAGCTTGCCGTTGCGCAAATTCGCGGCGACCGCCGTCCGTCCGAGCGTCGCGGTCGAGAGTTTGATGCTTGCCGCGGAGAGTCGCAGATCGAGGTTGAAATCGCTGAATCCGTCGAACGCGATCGGCAGGGCATCCCAGTTGCGCTCGTTTCTCGCCAAGAGCCGCACGCCGGAGACGTAAGGCGTCAGATCCAGCGCATCGGCTGCGAGTGTGCCTTGCACCATGCGCTGCCCGTCGGTCGACAGCGTCAGCGCGCCTTCGGCGGCGTTGCCGTCGACCTCGACATTGACATTCGACAGCGCAACCGCGCCGCCGCCGATATCGCTCTGCGCGCGCAGCGTGAAACGCCCGAAGCCGCCGAACGGCAATTTGCTGCTGCCGGTCCAGCGCATGGCGTCGCGCAGCGACGGCGCGTCCACGCCGAGTGCGCCTTCGATCTTGAGCGTGGGTTGAGCGCTTGCCGTTCCGTCGAACGCGAGCTGGAGCGGCGCCCCGGAAACTCGCACTTTAAGCCCGGAACGGTCGCCGGTCAGCGCCGCCAGAAAATCGGTGAGCGTCAGGCTTGCCTCGACCGGCTCATCGTTCCAAACGAAATGGCCATTGGCGCCGAAGCTGCGCGAGATCGACGGCCACGCGACCTGAAATTCAACGTTCTCGAGCCGCTCGGTGGCATTCTTGCCGACGTCGTGCACGACGACGGTACCGTCCTGGATGCCGATCTCCGAGAACGACGCCATGCGATGGTCGGGATTAGGTTCAAGCGCACGCGCCAACGTATCGATCAGTCCCGACCAGTTCGATTGGCCGTCCGCCGCGAAGGTGACGTTGATGGTCGGACGAACCAGCGTCACGTCGGCAATTTCGATGCGCCCGGCAAGCAGCGGAAAATAACGCAGCCGCGCCGTCAATTCGTCCGCCGCGACCGCCGGCTGGCCGCTGCGATTGTCGCCGAGCAAAACCTCGTGAAAGGTCACCGCGCCGGACGGAAACAACGACAGGGAAATATCGTCGCCCAGAATCGGCTCGAGGCCCGTGACCGCACGAATCTCCGTGTTCACCGCGTCGCGCACCGACGTCGCCGGGATCAGAATGGACAGCGCCACCAGCGTGACGAACGCGGCCGCAAGAATGGCGGCAACAGCAATCGCGAGGCGCTTTAAGCCAATGGCCGCGGTCAAATTGCGCTTTTCCGATGTTGATTGCGCCGGGGCGATATTACCGGGCGGCAGGCTGGCTGCAAACTGGCGGCTATCTGTGTCGCTTTCGTGGCCGGAGGCGGCGCGGTCGCGCCCAAATACTTGCTACAAATAAATAAATTTGGTCTTGCCGCGCGCACCTGCCCGTTCACCGAACCGCGTAAAGCCGTTTCTTCGGGCGACGATTCTCCGCCACCTCGGCGATCAGCTTGCCGATCATGGCCTGGCCGAACGAGTTGAAGTCCTTGGCCACCATGACGAACGCACCGGGACCGCCGACCACATTGTTGCGATAGTAATTGTCGAGACCGCCCGGCGGATTGGTGTGGTCGGGGTTCCACGACATCGGATTTTCGCTGAGGATGACGAGGCCGTTGATGGTGACGCCTTTGGCGAGCGCGTCGTCGCGCGCCGCTGAGACATCGCGGCCGGCATTATTGGTGCCATCGCCGGAAATATCGATGATGCGGCGGGCGGACGCGAACGGCGCGTGGGTGAACTGATCCATCGCGAATTCGATCGCGCCCGAGATCGAGGTGCGGTCCGCGAACGAGCGCGGCGCTTCGAGCAAGCGATCGCCGAAATCCTTGGCGCTCGCGGCGTCGCTGACCGCCGTCCAGTCGATCACCACGTGCTGCGCGCCGACGCCCGACCACTCGACGAAGGTCAAGCCGATGCGGCCGGCATGGCCGGATTTGATCGTATCGAGGACGCGGGAATCGGAAATGGCGGCGGCATAGCCGTCGCGCTGCAACTGGAATTTCGCCGCATCGATGCTGCGCGAGACGTCGGCCGCCAGAACCAGGAGCAAATCGACATCGTCGCCGGCTATTGCTCGCGCGGGAAACAGCGCGCCGGCGGCGAGCATCAACGCCACTATGATCTTGACCATGCGCATCGCTGCACCTGACCGAGCAGTGTTGGCGCGAAAGAGGGCGAAAACGAGTTCTCCGATTCCGAAGCCCGATCCGCAGTCTAGCAGATTCCAGTGTCGGCCGGATAAAGCGCGGATGCCCGCACTCCCGCATCCGTGCGCCTATTCGGCGACGACGCGGCTCGGCGGGAACGCGATTTCGACAAGCGTGCCGGCATTCGGCGCGCTGGATATGCTGAAATTGGCGCGATTGGCCTCGGCAATCGCCTTGGTCAGCGGCAGGCCAAAGCCGGTTCCGCCGGAGCCGAAGCTTCCGGACGTGGCGGTCTGCTGGAACGGCTCGAGCGCCGCCTGGATGTCCTTCTCGCTCATGCCTGAGCCGGTATCGCGCACGCGCAGCACCGCTTCGCGGGCGTCCGAGAAGACCGTCGATACGATCACCTGTCCGCCCGGACCGGTGAGCCTGATCGAGTTCGACAACAGATTGAGCACGATCTGGCGCAGCGAGCGCTCGTCGGCGACCACCTGCGGCAACGCCGGCGTCAGCGCGGTGCGGATGATGATGCGCGCCTTATTGGCTTGCGGCTGCATGATGCCGACGCATTGCTGGGTCAGATCGTTGAGACTGACATTGGCGAAGTTGAGCTGGACCTTGCCGCTGTCGATCCGCGACAGATCGAGGAGATCGTTGAGCATCGAGACCAGATGCGTGCCTGCGGCGTGGATATCCTTGACGTATTCGCGGTAGCGCTCGTTGCCGATCGGGCCGAAGCGCTCGGCCATGATGACTTCGGCGAACCCGGTCATGGCATTGAGCGGTGTACGGATCTCGTGGCTGACCTTGGCCAAGAACTCGTTCTTGGTCGCGGCCGCTTTGACGGCCTCGCGCTTGGCGCTGCGTAATTCTTCCTCGCTCTGCTTGTGCGCCGTGGTGTCGCGGAACGTCGCGGCGAAGCGGTCGTCGGCGATGCGCATGAGCGTCATGGCGCGCGGCACCAGCCGGTGTTCGCCGGCGCGCGCCGCGATATCGATCGCGGTGTCGGCGGTGGTCGTGCCGTTGACGGCCCGATCGAGATAATCGCGCGCGACGCGTTCGCTCTCGGGCGCCAGCAGTTCGCCCAGCGAGCATCCCGTCATCTCGCCCGCCGCCTTGCCGAACAAGGTTGCGGCGCGCCCATTGGCGCCGGTGATCACGCCCTGCGGATCGAGCGTGAGGACACCGTCGGCGATGGTGTCGAGGATCGCCTTGATCTCGCGGTTCTCGCTCTCGGTGGCGGCGAGCGTGCGCTTCATCTCCTCAAGCGCCGCCTCGGTTCGGTCATTGGTGAGAACCAGTGCGAGCGCGGACGAGCCCTGCCAAGGCACGGTGAACATGCGGCCCTCGGCCGGCAGTTCGTAGCCGCTGCGGGTCCGGATCGAGAAAGTCTGCAGGCCGCTGTTTTCGGCGAGCGTGCCGGCTGCGGGGCCGGCGAATAGCGCGTTCAGGCCGCCCGCGTTTTCGATCGCATCGAGGTTTTCATAGCCGCTCCATTCGAGGAAATCGCGATTGGCATAGAGCAGCGCGTCGTGCCGGTAGAGGAGGACGCCGATGGGGATCCGGTCGAGCAGCGCCTGTTCGAGAAGTGCGGCCGCGGCCGGCGCAGCAGCGGGCGCGCCTTCAAGCGCCGTGGCGGGCTCGGTGTCGGCCTTGCTTTCCTCGTTGGCCGGCTCGGATCCGCGCAAGCGCGCCGTGAGTTCCTGCGCCAGTTCGCGGAACGCGCTGCGTTCCACCGGGCTCAGTGTCGGGGGGGTCTTCGGCTCGGCCGGCTGGGATTGCCGGAACGGCACGACATTGGCGGAGCCGGACGCGATGTTGACGGTGGGCCGCTCCGGCGGAGCCCCGGCTTCCGCCGGTTCAGGTGCGTTTGCCGCTGCCGTTTCTTCGATGGTCTCAGCCGCGGCGGCTACCGGCGGCGCGGCAGCGGTCTCGATGTGGGGTTGCGCTGCTTCCGGCGCCGGCAACGAATCTGCCGGACGTTCACGGCGCCCGCGCGCCAGTTCGTTGATGCGGTCGATGTCGCGGCACATGCCAAAACCGCGATAGCCGCGGAAGCTGCGGTCGCGATCGAAGACCGGCAAGCCGGACAGTTCGACCGGGAGCCGTTCAGTGGCATCGTCCGCCGGCCACGACACCACGATGCCACTCCAGGTCTCGTGCGTGGCAATGGCGCGCGCCACCAGATTGTCCGGATCGAGATTGAGCTCGCCGGCAATCTCGCTCCATAGCCAGCCGATCGTCGCCATGGTGCGCGGCCCGGCCAATTCGATGAATTCATCGGAGCCGACGACAAAGCGCCCGTCGGCATCCATGTGCCAGACAAAGCGCAGAGGATGGCGGCGCTCCACGATCGGCGCGCCATTGGCGGCGGCTTCGACGGATGCCGGTTCTGCAACCGCCTCGTCCGGCGCGACGGTAGGAGCGGATACCGGTTCGAGGACTGGTTCTTCTTGCAGAACAGCCGGCGTCGTCATTGCCTCGGCCGCCGCTTCGGTCGGAGGCGGAGCCATGTCGACGTCACGAACAGGCGCGGGCGGCGAAGGCTCAATGGTCTGCGGGATCGTTGCGGCGACAGTTTCGGCGGGCGGCGCTTCCGCCGGCTGCACCGGTTGCGGCGCCAAAGTGAGCAGGAGCACGCGCGCATTATCTTTGCCGAGGCGCTCGGCGGTGACGCTAACGGACGTCGCGCCAAGCTGCGCTGTCGCCTGCGCGCTTCCGGTTTCCGGCGCCACCAGTCCAGCGAGGCCCAAAGCCGACAGTGTCGCAGCGCTGCCCAGCAGCGCTTCCGCGGCCGCGTTGGCATAGATGAGCGTGCCGTCGGGACCGAAAGCCGCGACAGCGTCCTCGCCATCAGCCAACAGTCGGCGCACGCGCTCGCTGAGCGTCAGCGTCGGCCCAGCTGCTTCGGTCGCGATGATCAGGACCGCGGCCCGGCCGTCATCAACAACAATCCGGGCGCAAGTGCAGGTCAGCGCCCGGCCGAAGCCGGCGCCGAAGGCGCGGAGCCGTTCGAGCCGCTCCTGAGACCGCGACGGCAGTGTCGCGCCGAGACGCACGACTTGCGCCGCCGCGGCATCGCTCGGCTTGAACCGGCGCTGGCCGAAGGCGCTCACATGCGTCGCGCCGAAGATCGCCGCGCCGACCGCGTTCGACCAAAGAATGCGCGTTCCGTCGGCGCTCCAGAGCCACGCGGGCCAGGCGCTGGTCGCAAGCGCCGCGAGCCGCGGGTCACGCAACGGAGCGAGCTCTGAATCCACAATCGGCATGCGACGGAACTCGTTACCCTAAAGGAATTCTTAATAATGCGGGGCGCGTACCGCGTCCATGGCGCGGGCCTGCCGAGTGCCGGACTTGGCCGGATAACCTTAATTGACGGGACTTTTGGCGATATTGCAGCTTTGGAACTTCGGCCGCTCCAGCGTGCCGAAATCGCTTGCGGACTTCGAATTTTGAACACTAGGATTATGGCGCCGGGGTCTGTGTGGTCTGGTTTTGTGCCGTCTGGGGCAAGAGGAGCAAGTTATGGCCAAAGATCCATTTGAGCAGTTTGCCATTCCAAACGAGATGCGCGCCTTCGCCGAACAAAGCGTGGCACAGGCCCGGAAGGCTTTTGACGGCTTCATCGAGGCGGCCAATCAGGCCGTGGGACATATGCAGGGCCGGGCCGAGGCGGCGCAGAGCAGCGCGTCGGCGATCGCGCATAAGTCATTGTCTTATGCCGAGCAAAACGTCGCGACGACATTCGATTTCGCGCAAAAACTGATGCACGCCAGGGATGCCTCGGAAATCATGGCGCTGCAGTCGGAATATCTCAGCAAGCAAATGCAGACGCTGTCGACCCAGGTTCAGGACCTCGGCCAAAGTGCCGCCAAGATTGTGGTGGATGCTGCCAAGCCTAAGTCTTGAGATAATCACGATGTGAATCGTGACCTGCGTAGCGGCTGTCGCCGCCGCCGTAGACTGGGCTTATAAAATCAAATATTTTCAACTAGTTGTGATGTATGCTGCATTGCAATAATTTTCTGTTGCAATGCACTCAAAAAGTTGCTATTTACCTCCCTGGATAGTCCCCCGGCTTGCAAGAGTTTGGCGTTTAGCCGCGGGTTGAGACTTTTGAGGCAACGCGCAAAGGGCGGCGAAGCCGGCAACAAGAAAAAATCTCGTTTGTGAGACAGCCCAAGAGCAATGAGCAAAATCAAGGACAAGTGTCATGACTGACGTCACAGTGGCCACTACCCCGAAAGCCAAGAAATCCACCGCGGCCGCATTCGAGATGCCGAAATTCGAAATGCCGAAGTTCGAAATCCCGAAGGTTGAAATGCCGGCGGCATTTCGCGAGTTCGCCGAGCGCGGTGTTGCCCAGTGCAAGGACACCTACGAGAAGATGAAGGCCGCCGCCGAAGAGGCGACCGACGTGATGGAAACCACCTATTCGACGGCCGCCAAGGGCGCCTCCGATTACGGCCTCAAGGTGATCGACGCGGCCCGCATCAACACCAATTCGGCATTCGATTTCGCCGGCGAGTTGCTCACGGCGAAGACGCTGTCGGAGATGATCGAATTGTCGAGCACGCATATGCGCAAGCAGTTTGAAACCCTCACCGAACAGAGCAAGGAACTCGGCGCGCTGGCGCAGAAGGTCGCGACCGAGACCGCCGAGCCGATCAAGAGCGGCATGAACAAGGCGTTCAGCAAGGTCGGTTGATCGCACTGTTTCGCAGGTTCTAGTCACGCCACTATTACGAGGAAAGCCCGGGTGTATTCCGGGCTTTTGCTTTGTGGGTCCGGTGGTCGCGATGGATTCGAGATAGCGCTGCCCACAGCGCCAAGTCGCCATTGATTGCTCGGCCACAACGGTGCCTGAGAGGAATTCGAAGTCAAGGATGCGCAAAGCCCACCGCCTTCGGCGGCGACCCCATAGCCCGTTGCTTGCAACGGGCGTTCTGCGAACGCCCTATGGGGTCGTCCTTGAGTTCGAATTCCTCTCAGGCAAAATGGTGGGCGTGCAATCAATGGGATAATCTGCTTCCGGGCCAGTCTCAAATGGGCCGAGCCAGGCCAGGCCGCGCCTTGCCAAAACCGGGTGTTGCCCATAGGTTCCGGCCGCTTGCCGACCGCGAGCGCGTGCAGCTGTAGCTCAGTTGGTTAGAGCGCCTGTCTGTGGAACAGGAGGTCGGTGGTTCGAGCCCACCCAGCTGTACCACATGTGTGTTTTAAATCAATAGCATACAACTTAGTATCTTTTAATTCGCCTAAAAGCGGCTCGTTGGCGGACCCCTCGCGGACCCCGCCAGCGCTGTTTTGTTATCCTCCGAGAGAAGTGGCGGGTTATAACGGCGAATGGCACTATGGCGTCGCTGTGAAGACTCAATCGCGCAAAGCAAAAGGTGACCGAGTGTCGGCGTGCCGACGAAAGGGCAATGCGGGGAGATCGCCAGCCCCTGCTGCGGTCCGTTCGCAACACCCATCTCCGAATGTGGAATTTCTCACGCGAGCACAAGGGAGTCTTCCCGAGGCTGTCGGCGCAGTGGACCTGGAAACTCTAAACGAGGGCTTGGGGTTCCTCTTCGCCTTTTTGCGGCAAGCTATACGGCAATTGGATCAGGCAGAAGATGGTGGCCGACCTGGAGCGTTCACCGCGCTCGGTTCACTGTGGCAGTTCATCGCTCTGTTCAATGCGCCGCTTGCTGAGGGCTTAAACCTACCCATCCTTCGCTTGCAGGATGCCCTTGAACGGTTGGACCACAACCTCGTTTTGCCAATCGTCAGACCGATTCCGCGCTCCGGCCGTGCCCCGTCCAGCCATGCCCATTTGGCCCTTAGGGGACATGCAGCAGGGACAGTAAAACGACTTCTCGATATTGGGCTTACTCGTAAAGAGGCGTACGACGCGGTCGCAAAGCACCTTAAGCAACTTCGTGTACGAGCGGAGAGGGGCTCTGGCGGCATAACCGGAACAACGGTCCGCAACTGGTGCAATGAGGTATCGACCGATGTTGGCCGCCACGGAACCAGCGCTGAGATTTATGACTCCATGTTTGCGCGACTGGAGGAGCAGCAGAGATTCGAAGCCATGTCTGAGGGTGAAGCCAAGCGTTATGCGCTGGGATGTCTTGCCGCGTGGGTCCAGGCGATGTTTCCCGAACTGAAAAAACCTACTTAAACCCCCCATTTAGCCGAACGTCCCTTAATGCAGTCTCGCGTCACTAGCCGCCCTTCGCGGCAAGGAGACGCAAACATGACCGAGAACATTCTTCTGACGCCACGAGAGGCAGCAGCTTATCGTCGGTGCTCTATTCGTACACTTGATCGCGAGCGCGAAGAACGACGAGGCCCGGACTACATCAAAGACGGTCGTCGGATACTACCGACGCGCCGACATTGATCGCTTTCTGGTAGCGCATCGCCGCCCCGGCGAACTTCACGTCAAAAACACTCCGCCCCGCGAGCAAGCGAGCACAAAAACCGAGCGACATGAGGTGCCCCGGTGACGGTCGACCCGCACAGTGTTGCGCGCGTTTTGGGCGGCAGGATGAGCGGAGGTCAGTTCATTGCGCCCGGCCCGGGTCATAGTCGCGCGGATCGGTCGCTGTCTGTCGAGATTGACCCAGCCGCTCCAGACAGATTTCGCTCTAACTCGTTCGCTGGCGACGATTGGCGCTATTGCCGAGAGTATGTACGACGAGCACTTGGGCTTAACGCTAGGGAACCGCAGCAAAAAAGATGGATGCCGCGCCGCGCGCCACGCACCCCAGCGCCTTTGGCTGATACCGACGAGCGTATTGCGCTTGTCAAGCGTCTTTGGATTGAGGGGCATGCCGCTCTTCCCTTGCAAACAAAACGAGAAGCCATTGACGCCGAACGGCTTTAAAGACGCCGCGACAGACGAAAAGCAAATCCTAAAGAGCAGGTGTCCAAAGACGGCTAAAACGCAGAACGCCGCCCCCGGCAGGGGCGGCCAACACGTCTCCGGACGGCTCTTTACGTAACCAAGAAAGAATAACGATGAGCAATACACAAGAAGTTTTTACACCCGGGAACAAGCTGAGCGAAGCTCAGACCATCGACCTCGGCGACCTCGCCGAGCAACAGCGTTGGGTTGCGTGGCGCGAGGAAGAGCGGACCAGCAAAAGTGGTGAGAGGGAACGGACCAAGATCCCCTACGATCCAAAAACCGGGCGCAAAGCGGCTACAAACGATCCCGACACTTGGTGCACACGAAAGGGAGCGAAGCATCGTTGGCGCCAGATGCAAGATGACGACACTGTCGGTGGTGTCGGAATCGTGCTCGGTGACCTGGGCGATGGCTCGCATCGACCTTGATCGATGCCGCAACAGAAGGACTGGCGCCGTCACTGCATGGGCCGAGGAAATCATCGAGCGGTTCAGCACATATACAGAAATCTCTCCCTCGGGTAAGGGCCTCAAACTATTCTTTCTGGTAGCCTCAGAAGATGCCCCCGCCATCGCCGAATTGATGAACGATAAGGCGCGAAGAACGTTCGCGGTTGGTGACCATCGTGAGATTGCTCTTGATCGAGAGCGCTACTACACCGTGACGGATCAGTCACTCAAGGCTGACAAATCCTTGCAACTTGTCAGCCTTGATGTTGTGCGTTGGGTGCTCGAAGACGTTGGCCCACGGTTTAAGGAACAGCATGGCAAATCCCCCGAGAAAAGCCTCTCGCGCGATGAGAGCGGGTCCGGATTTGGGTTTCGGTTCCTGCGCGACTGCAAGCAGCGCGGTATGAATTACGGCGGTGCTTGGAGGGCGATCCTCGCTGACAAAGGGAAGGCGGGGGAATGGGCGCATCGCAAAGACGAGAGAGATATCAAACTGGCCTGGGACAACGCTGTTGCCCCTGAAAAGAACTATGAAATGGTGCGGGCGTCAGATGTGCATATCAGGCGGCCGCAATGGTTGTGGCCCGGGCATCTATTACGCGGCAACCAGGAACTGCTGGCCGGTATCAAGGGGCTCGGCAAATCGCAATTACAATGCAATTTCGTTGCCTGTGCCACGACTGGACGTGACTGGCCTGACGGCGCACATGGGATTGAACCGGGTAACGTCATCATGGTGACGGCGGAAGATGCCCTCGATCAGGTGGTGGTGCCACGACTGATGGCAGCCGGAGCCGATTTGCAGCGCGTCAACTTTTTGAAGGCCATCCGCCAGGATAGCAAACGACGTATGTTCATGTTGGGTGAAGACATCGAACAATTGGAGCGAATGATTAGCGATATTGCCGGCGTCGTCTTAGTTACCATAGACCCGATCACAGCATTCATGGGCAAGATCAACAGTTCCAGCCCTACCGATGTGCGTGGTCAGCTCGGCCCGCTGACCGACTTGGCCGAGCGCACCAATGTTGCCTTCTCCACCGTGACCCATCTACCGAAACAAGGAGGGCCGCACGCCATCGATCACTTCATCGGTTCACAAGCGTTCATTGCCGCGGCCCGCATCGGGCATTTGTGTGTACCGGAGATGCAGATCAGTGACGGCGGGCACACGGTGCCGACGGGGCGCAATCTGTTCGCCATCGCTGCCACCAACCATCAGAAGATGTCGACACTGGTCTATCGAATCGAGGAAACGGTGGTGCAACAATCGTACACTCCGGGTGACAGAGCGGCGGCGATCCGCGCCAGAGCCAATCAGGTCGAAACCGTATTCATTAGCTGGGAAGGGACGAAGAAGATCAGCGCCGACGAGGCGCTGGGGGAGACGACGACGAGGCCATCGCAAACGGGAGCAGCGGTGGAATTTTTGCAGGAAGTTTTGGCG
>DASQRX010000157.1:0-3028 GCA_035642635.1 Xanthobacteraceae bacterium | reverse complement strand
CGGCCGTCGGCGACAAAGACGCGCCACGCCGAGGTGAAGCCGAACAGCGCGTGATAGAGCACAAGCCCGAGCGCGCCGCCGAGCAGGAACAGCGCGCCTTGCCGCCACGTATAGGCGTCGCCGAGCGCGATGGCGCCAGCGCCAAGCACGGCGGACGCGAGGATAACGACCCACGTATTGATGGGAGGCGCAGCGCCGCGCTCGTTCGCGAGCAGCCGTGCGTCAACGGAAAGATCGGTCATGGATGTCCCTCAAATCCTGGAACAGGAGACTTAGGCGAGGGGGCGCCTTGATCCAAGCCGGACTCGTTTCGTTATTCTCGCCAAGACGATATCAATATCCTAATATTTCTAATATTATAAAAAATAATACTTAACGGCCTTGCCATATAGCCTTTCCGTAGAAATTTCTTCCCAAGAGACCCTTCTCTGAAAAACGGGCCGCCCGGCGACCGGGCGGCCCTTCTGCAATGCCTGCTGGCGAACGGACGGGCCGCTTAGCCCCAGCGGATGGCAATGGCGCTGGCGATCGAGCGCGTGCGGCTGCGCAACGCATGCCCGTCGTTGCCAGATTCAACGACCCACTGGCCGTTCTGTTGGCCGACGATCTTGCCGACATGGTGCGGCCACACAACCACGGCGCCGACGCCCACCGGGCCGGAACGGCCCCAGTGCGCCCAATTGCGCGCGAGATTGTACGACGGACCCGGATCGCTGCCCACGAGCTGGCGCATTTCCCAACCGCACCAGGCAGCCGGGCGTCCGCCCAACCCGCGTGCGCCGGTGCGTTGCGGCTGCGCATCATATTGCTGGCCCGAGAATCCGAAGCCTGCAACGGACGCGTCAGCCTCCGCCGCAGAACCATTGTGGCTCCGCGCCACGTGGTGATAGCCGCGATGGTGATGTTCATGCGCTTGTGCCGTTTGCGCGAACACCGTGATGGCCGCAACAGCAACTGTAAGTGTCGTCAACTTCATCCTTTAGATCTCCTGAGTTGGTAACGACTTTTGTTGTTGTGCCGCCTGCAAACAAAAGCCCCGCCAACCGTGAGGTTGACGAGGCTAAGAGAACAAACGGCAGCGCCTCGTTGACGCGAGACGCGTGCGGCCTCATAGCATCATTGCGCGCGATGTCCCTGCCCGTTTTTGCATGGCATGTATTTGTTTGGTGGACGCTCGCGACAAATTCTCGCCTCGTTTGGCCGCGGCCAAATGCGGCGATTGTTTGTTTGCTATTTGTTTGCTCCGAAAAGCCCTGCAATAGCCGGTGCAAAGCGCCTGGGTTCCGGCGCGCGATTCGTCGACAATGCCAGCCGCGCGCTGCCTTGGTGTCGCCTATTCCCTTAAGCGCGTCGCGCGTTAAGTTTAATGCGCCCGCTGTTTCACCGTTCGCGCCTCCTCGCGGTGGCGAAAAATCCGGCCCAGCGCGGCCGACCGACCGTTTCGCAGAACTGCAGCAATCCAAGCGTTAAATGTCGCGATGCGTCCGCCTGTGGCAAAGGGCGGGACGTTCGGGGCGGCGGCACGTGTTCAGGCTTTGTTGTCGTGTGGTCCGGCGTGCGGTGCTTGCGGCGGCAACCGGAGCCGTGTTCCAGGCGCGGCGCTGGCCGGCGACGCGGCGCCGCTTTGGCCGTGGCTGTCGCCGGCCGAGGCGCTGCGGCAATTGACCGATCCCGGGGGCTTGCGCTCGCGGCTCGAACAGGCCGGCGTGCAGTTCAATCTCAACTATTTTGGCGATGCCTTTTGGAATCCTGTCGGCGGCGTGAAGCAGGGGCAGGGGTTTGACGGTCGTTTCGCCGCAATCATGGATGCCGACCTCGATAAGCTCGCCGGATGGTCCGGCGCGACTTTTCACGTCAGCCTGCATCAAATTCACGGAACGCAATTCAGCCCCAGCGACCTGCAAAATCTCGCTGTGGTCTCTGGCGTCGAGGCGCCGCCGTCGACGCGCCTGTTTAATCTTTGGATCGAGAAAAAATTCGGTGGCCAGGCAAATTTGCGCGTCGGCCAATTCACCGCGGCTCAGGAATTTATGGTCAGCGACATCGCGAACCTGTTCGTCAATTCGAGCTTCGGCTGGCCCGAACTGACATCGGCGAATCTGCCGAGCGGCGGACTTAACTGGCCGGAAGGCACGCTCGGAGCCCGCATGGAATGGTCGCCGAGCGGTGCGCTTACATTGCGCGCGGCGGTCTTTGACGGCGATCCCGCCGGTCCCGGTACCGGCAATCCGGTGCTGCGCGATCCCGACGGACTTGCCTTCCGCATCAACGATCCGCCGTTCGTCATCGCCGAGCTCGAATATGACTACAATCGCGGCCATAGGCTCGAGGAGGACAATCCAAACCAGGAGGCACGCGAACTTCCGGCGCCGCAGCAATCGGGGCACGCGCAGAGCACCGGCGGGTTGCCAGGAACGATCAAGATCGGAGCCTGGTACCATAGCGGCGAGTTCGCTAACGAGCGGTTGGACAATCAGGGCGGCTTGCTCGCCCAAAGCGGCGGAACACCATTGCAGCATGCCGGCGATTTTTCAGTCTACGGCATCATCGACCAGATGCTGTGGCGCAGCAGCGTGCGTGAACTCGACGGCTTCGTGCGCGTCATGGGCTCGCCCGATGACCGCAATCTGATCAGCTTCTATCTGGATACCGGCCTCGCACTGCAAGGCGTGTTCGATGGGCGGCAAGACGATATCTTGGGCCTTGGCATCGCCTATGCGCGCGTCTCGCCGCAGGCGGCCCTCTCCGATCGCGACACTGCGGCGATCACCGGCACGCCGATCCCGATCCGCGATTATGAAGTCACCTATCAAATCCAGATGGCGCGGAACTGGACGATGCAGCCCAATCTGCAATACATCATTCATCCCGGCGGCAACGTCGTCGATCCGAACGTTCCGGGCGGCGTCACGCCGATCCCGAACGCGTTCGTGCTGGGCTTGCGAACGCATTTGAAATTCTAGACCGGCAAACGCGCAGTCGCGCTTGATCGGCGGAGGAGGCAGCGCTACCGTTTGCAAAAATCACG